>DATKBG010000235.1:0-7072 GCA_035514255.1 Acidimicrobiia bacterium | reverse complement strand
TTGGTATTTGGACTAGTACCCGCCGCTGAGCTTGGTGTGATCCCAGCTGGCGATGCGCTTCGGCTCGACGATGACTGCGGTGTTCTTCCCGGCGAACCGGCCGAACGCCGTTTCCAGGGCCTCGTCGTCGAGTTCGACCGGCTCGGCTCCGACCATCGGGTACCTGGCGGCGAGCCTGCGATATGACTCCAGGACGAAGCTGGGGTCATCGGCGCCATCGACGAGGCGACCGACGCCCTCGATCATCACGCCCTTGAGTTCGGCGTAGGCCAGGCCCGTCTCGACGAGAACGGTGAGTCGGGAGTCACGCTGCAGGTTGACGATCTTCTGTGACTTGGTGAACGACCGGAAGACGATCTGATCCTCGTCGTCGACGAAGTACCACATCGGAGCCACGTGAGGCGCCCCGCGCGGCCCGATGGTCGAGACGATCAGCGTCTCTCCCGCCTGCAAGTAGGCAGCACGTTCATCGGCGGTCATTGTGATGTCGTGTCTGGCCATGAGCTCCAGTCTGCAATACCAAGTACCAAGTACCAAGTACCAAGTACCAACTGCGGCTCTGCCGCAGTCGCCTTCTCGCGAAAACATATCCACAGCTAAATTTGACATCCGATATATCGATCCGATATAACGGGAGTCACATGCTTGACATGGCGATCCTCGGATTCCTTCGCGAAGGGCCGATGCACGGGTACGAACTCAAACAGCGTCTCGTGGATCTCGGCTTCTGGCGGATCTCGTTCGGGTCGGTCTATCCGGCGCTACGGCGCCTGGAGAAGGCCTCCCTGATCGAGGTCAGCCCCGGCCCGGGCCGGCGCAAGGAGTACCTGATCACCGCAGAGGGCAAGGAGCATTTCCAGGAGATCCTCGAGGACGAGGCCTCAGAAGTGGAGAACACCACCGCATTCCACGTGCGCCTGGCGTTCTTCCGCTACATGGAGCCCCAGTCTCGGATCGGATTTCTAGAACGGCGCAAGACCGTGCTCCGAGAGCGCATCGCGACCGCACGCCGTTCACTACGAACGACGGCGGACCGCATGGATCGCTACACCCAGTCGCTGATGGAACAGCGGGTGCTGGCGGCAGAGGCAGACGTCGCATGGCTCGACGACCTCATCGAAACAGAACGGGCCATGCCCGCCACGGAGCACGCCGGGACCGACGGTTCCGGGAAACAGGACTGAAGGAACGAGGAGGACCCACCATGGGACAGGTTCGAGTGGCAATCGCCGGTGTCGGCAACTGCGCCAACTCTCTCATCCAGGGCGTGAGCTACTACGCCGACGCTGACCCCACCAGCACGGTGCCGGGCCTGATGCACGTCGATCTCGGCGGATATCACATCCGTGACATCGAATTCGTCGCCGCCTTCGACGTCGATGCCGCCAAGGTCGGCCAGGAGCTGACCAAGGCCATGTGGGCCGGTGTCAACGACACCTACCGGTTCTGCGACGTACCCGAGATCGGAGTCATGGTGCAGCGCGGTCCGACCCTGGACGGGCTGGGCAAGTACTACCGGATGACGATCGAGGAGTCCTCGGAGGAACCGATCGACGTGGTCGCCGCCCTGCGCGAGTCGAAGGCCGATGTCCTCGTCGCCTACCTGCCGGTCGGATCCGAGCAGGCGCTTCGGTTCTACGCCGAGGCTGCGCTCGAGGCGGGCGTCGGCTTCGTGAACTGCATCCCGGTCTTCATCGCCTCCGACCCGACCTGGGCCCGCCGGTTCCACGATGCGGGTGTGCCGATCATCGGCGACGACATCAAGTCGCAGGTCGGTGCCACCATCATTCACCGCACGCTGGCACGCCTCTTCGAGGACCGCGGCGTCATGGTGGAGCGGACCAGCCAACTCAACGTCGGCGGCAACATGGACTTCAAGAACATGCTGGAGCGCGAGCGTCTCGAGTCGAAGAAGATCTCCAAGACGCAGGCGGTGTCGTCACAGCTGGACGGCGCCCTCGACGAAGGCGACATTCACATCGGCCCGTCGGACTACGTGCCGTGGCTCACCGACCGCAAATGGGCGTACATCCGGATCGAGGGCAAGGCGTTCGGCGACGTGCCCCTCAACGCCGAGCTCAAGCTCGAGGTGTGGGACTCCCCCAACTCGGCCGGTGTCGTCATTGATGCGGTCCGCTGCGTCAAGCTGGCACTGGACCGGGACATCGGTGGACCCCTGCTGGCGGCCTCGTCGTACTTCATGAAGAGCCCGCCGGTGCAATTCCGCGACGCCGACGCTCACGACCATGTCGATGCCTTCGCCCGCGGCGAGGACTCGACGGCCAGCGAGTACGAGACCTATCTGGGCTGAGGCAGGGCGATCCCCTCACGGGGATCGCGGTACTTGGTACCAGGTACTTGGTACCGGAGCGAAGCGATCTAGAGCCGGCCCCTGAGCCAGGCGATGTCTTGGGCGTGCTCTCCGTCGCCGCCGGGGGTTTCGACGATCGTGGTCGCGTTGGCCGCGCGGATCACGCCGAGCAATAGGTCCTCCGGGATCTCACCCTCGCCCAGATTGGCGTGACGGTCGCGCCACGAACCGGCCGGATCCCGCGAGTCGTTGCCATGCACCAGGTCGATGCGACCCACCGCGGCCACGAGTCTCTCCACCACGGTCGTCAGCTCCTCGCCCGCGGCCCAGGCGTGACACGTGTCGAGACACAGCCCCACGTTGAATTCGCCGATTTCGTCCCAAAGCCGGGCATAAGCGTCGATCTGGCGAACGATCGCCTTCTCGCCGCCGGCGGTGTTCTCGATGAGCACCGGAACGGTCAGGTCGACCGACTCCAGTGCCTTGCGCCACCGCTCCAGCCCCACCGCGACATCCTCGTCATCCCCGACGTGGCCACCGTGGACCACCACGCCGAGCGCTCCGATCTCGGCTGCCGCGGCCACGGTGTCGGCGATGATCTTGCGGCTGGGGATCCTGATCCGGTTGTTCGGTGAACCGACGTTGACCAGGTATGGCGAGTGGACGTAGATCGGGAGACCCGAGGACCGCAATTCGCCGGCATCTGCTCGGGGCAGAGGCGGCTTCCACGACTGCGGATCCGACAGGAACATCTGGACGGCATCGGCGCCTCGATGTGCCGCGGCTTCGAGTGGATCGTCGTTGCGGACGTGTGCACCGAGCAGCATCAGGAGTCGTCGTGGGCCGGCGCCGATACACGCCGCATGTGCTCCAGCAGCGGGACGACCTCATGCGCCGGTGGGGACCAATCCTCACTGAACAGGTGAACCCACCGGTCCTCCACCATCGCCCCCGCCGGGTCGTGAGGCATCATCACGTTGTCGGAGAGTCTGACCGACAGGACCGGCACGTCCTCGCCATCGTCGTCGATGACCCCCGATCGGAGCTCAGCGATCGCCGGCCACGGGAAGGGCGTCAACGGCTCCCCCCGGCCACCGATGCGCAGGGTCAGCTGGGCGGCGTCCGCACGGAGGAGCACCTTCGGCCACAACAACTCCCGCATCGCCCAGCCCATGGCGCCGAGGCCACCGACGAGCAGCAGGGCTCCGGCGACGAGGGCCCGGCGCTGCTGAGCGGCCCCCTGCGCGGTGAGTTGGCGACCGGTCTGGTGGCGAAGCTCCCCATCGGGAGCGACGCTGGAGCCGGTCACTACCTCGTTCCCCTCGGGCAGAGGGAAGAAACGATGGGACAGGTTCATGTCGACCGCCAGCATCACCGCCGGGATGGCCACCAGGACATAGACCAGTAGACGCAGCGGCGATCGAGTGACGACGATGGGCATCCGATGAGGATAAGCCTGCAGCGTGCTGGATGCAGATTGCTCCCGCTGCCGGCTACCTGCCGAAGCGTCGCTGGCGGAGGGTGTAGTCGCGGATGGCCCGGAGGAAGTCCACCCGCCGGAAACCAGGCCAGTAGACGTCGACGAACGAGTATTCGGCGTAGGCCGCTTGCCAGAGCAAGAAGCCGGACAGGCGCGACTCCCCGCTGGTCCGGATGACCAGGTCCGGATCCGGGAGATCCGCCGTGTACAGGTGCGAGGCGATGCTCGCCGAGTCGATGGCTGTGGGGATCTGATCGGCGGCGACGCCGTCGGCGGCGAGTTTGGCCACGAGATCACGCACCGCGTCGACGATCTCCTGGCGGCCGCCGTAAGCCAGACCGATGTTGAGCCTCCGCCCCCCCGGCGTCGACCGCTGCATCAGGTCCCGTGCGGCTCCCTGCAGCTGGTCGGGCAGGAGGTGAAGACTGCCGATCACGTCGTACTCGAGGCCGGGGACCTCACCGGGAAGCCGGTCCAGCAGGTCGCCAAGCACCTGGTAGTACGGGGCCAGTTCGGCGTCGGGGCGCTCCAGGTTCTCCTGTGAGAGCAGCCATGCCGACAGAACCGGGATCCGCAGCTCCCCACACCACCCGAGCATCTCCACGAACTTGTCCATCCCGGCGCGGTAGGCATCGGCGTAGTCGCGACCCGAGCGTCTGGCGAAGCGGCGATGCCCATCGAGGATCACCCCCATGTGATGCGGCATTCGATCCTGCGGCAGCGACCGCACCAACCGATCCTCGTAGAACCGGTACAGCGGACGGGAGAAAGACATTGCGATCAGGCTAGTGAGGGGCGAAGGACGAGGGACGAGCTAGGCGAGCCTGCCTGGCTCCCTCTCGTTGACCTCGATGGAGAGAGCCATGTGGTCCCGGGGCTAGCGACGAGCGGTCGCGAGCCCCTCAAAAGGCATCCCCGTAACCACGGGACCGCGCCTACTCTCGCGCGCCATGCGAGTGCTGGTCGTTGGAGCCACCGGATACGTTGGCGGACGCCTCGTGCCGCGGCTCCTGGCCGAAGGACACGACGTGCGCTGCCTGGCGCGTCGTCCGGCGAAACTGTCGCTCCAGCCGTGGCGAGACCGAGTCGAGATCGTCGAGGGTGACGTCGGCGACCCGACCTCACTCAAGGAGGCGGCCGCCGGCTGTGACGTCGCCTACTACCTCGTCCATTCGATGGGTTCGTCAGGCGACTTCGCCGACGCCGACCGCGCCGGCGCCGAGAACTTCCGAGAGGCGGCAGACGAGACCGGCCTGAGGCAGGTGGTGTACCTCGGCGGGCTGGCGAGAGATCCACAGCTGTCGCCCCACATGCGGAGCCGCCACGAAGTGGGTCGGATCCTTGCGGCCGGTGCCACCCCGGTGACGGAACTGCGGGCCGGCGTGATCATCGGTTCGGGTTCGTTGTCGTTCGAGATGATCCGGTACCTGACCGACGTGCTCCCCGTGATGATCACGCCGCGATGGGTGCGAACCCGGTGCCAGCCGGTGGCGATCGCCGACGTGCTCGACGCCCTGGTCGGTGCCCTTGACGAGCACGGCGTTTCCCGGGTGGTCGAGGTGGGCGGTCCGGAGGTCCTCAGCTACCGCGACATGATGCGAATCTATGCAGAGGAGGCCGGACTGCGTCGCCGCCTGGTGATCCCGGTTCCCCTGCTGACGCCTCGCCTGTCTTCCCTATGGGTCGGTCTGGTGACTCCTCTCCCCACCTCCATGGCGCGTCCACTGGTGGAGAGTGTCCGCACCGACGCGGTCGTCTCCGATACCACCACTGCCGTGCTCGGCAGCACCCCCTATCGCGCCGCCATCCGCAGGGCCCTGGCCCGTCTGCCCGGAGGAGTGATCACCCGATGGAGCGACGCTGGCGCCTACCCGGCGGCACCGGCACCGACCGACCCGGCGTGGAGTGGCGGCACCCTGTACATGGATCGCCAGGTGGTGCCCACCGACACCGCCGGCGAGCACCTGTTTTGGGCGTTCAGCCGCATCGGCGGCAGAACCGGCTACTACGGGCTCGACTGGGCCTGGAGGATCCGTGGCCTGCTCGATCAGCTCGTCGGTGGGGTGGGCATCCGAAGGGGGCGCAAGCATCCGACCGAAACCCGCCCGGGAGAAGCGATCGACTTTTGGAGGGTGGAGGATCTGGTGCCCGGCGAGCTCCTCCGCCTGAGGGCCGAGATGCGCCTCCCCGGCGACGCCTGGCTGGAGTGGCACGTCGAGCCGACCGACCATGGGAGCGACCTGATTCAGATCGCCTGGTTCCGCCCCCGCGGAGTCCTCGGAAGGTTGTACTGGTACGGGATGCTTCCGGGGCACAAAGTGGTCTTCCCGCGAATGGCACACCGGATCGCCGCCGCCGCCGAGGAGCGAGCCTTCACCTGCTCGTGAACGTCGAGACGCTCGGGGGCCTCCTGGTGGTCACCGCCACGGTGATCGTTGCCAGCGTGGTGCTCCTGTGGTTGGTCAGCCTGCTGCTCCGCAACGTCTCGATCATCGATCTGTTCTGGGGTGTCGGGTTCGTGCTCATCGCCTGGGTGACGTGGCTGACCCTCGTCGGCGATGGCGGCAGCCGACGGCTCCTGCTCTTCGTCCTGGTAACGGCCTGGGGCCTCCGGCTCGCCGGTTACCTCACCTGGCGCAACATTGGCAAGGGTGAGGACTTCCGATACCGGGCGATGCGCGAACGCTGGGGGCGTCGGTTCCCTCTCGTCAGCCTGGCCACGGTGTTCCTCCTCCAGGCGGCCTTGATGCTCATCGTGTCGCTGCCGGTACAGGCCGGGATGCTCACCGGCGGTGCGGTCGGTGTCATCGGAGCGGTTGGCGTCGGACTGTGGCTGGTCGGACTCGCCTTCGAGACCATCGGCGACCTGCAGCTCGCCCGGTTCAAGCGCGACCCGGCGAACCGCGGCAGGGTGATGGACCGGGGCCTATGGCGCTACACGCGCCATCCCAACTACTTCGGCGACTTCTGTGTCTGGTGGGGCTTGTACCTGGTGGCCCTGACCGCCTCGACGTGGTGGACCGCGGTCGGGCCCTTCCTCATGTCAATCCTGCTGCTGCGGGTGAGCGGCGTGAGCCTCCTGGAAAGAGACATCGGAAGCCGGAGACCCGGATACGCGGAGTACGTGCAGAGGACGAACGCGTTTTTTCCGGGGCCGAGAAAGTAGCGAGTAGCGAGAGGTACTTGGCAGAGCAGACAGCTCACAGCTCACAGCCAGAAGGACGCGTCCCGAGGCCTGCGTAGGGTTCGCCCTCCCCCCTCCCCTGACGGCTTCGCCGTCA
>DATKBG010000234.1:0-5905 GCA_035514255.1 Acidimicrobiia bacterium | reverse complement strand
CCTCGCCGTGCTCATCTTGCTCTTCGGTGCCAAGAAGCTGCCTGAACTGGCCCGCTCTCTCGGCAAGTCGGCCCGTGAACTCCGCAAGGGCATGGAAGACGACACCGACGAAGACGAAGACGAAGACGAAGAGTCCTCAGTCCGTGCCTCGACCGACGAGGACCCACCTCCCATCGCCTGACCGGTCGACGGGCGTCGGGAGACGGGCGACGGGAGACTCCCTTGAGGTGACGGGCGTCGTCCCTAATCCCACCGGTGGAATTCGCGACATCCCCCGTCGGTATCATGCCGGTTCACCATCACGGAGGACGCTGGCCGTGTCGTCGGACTCGATCGTCATTCGGGGTGCGCGCGAGCACAACCTCCAGGATGTCTCGCTCGACCTACCCCGGGAGAAGCTGATCGTCTTCACCGGGCTGTCCGGTTCGGGGAAGTCGTCGCTCGCCTTCGACACCATCTACGCCGAGGGGCAGCGTCGCTACGTCGAGAGCCTCTCCGCCTATGCCCGCCAGTTCCTCGGTCAGATGGAGAAGCCCAACGTCGACATCATCGAGGGCCTGTCGCCGGCGATCTCGATCGATCAGAAGACATCGAGCCGTAATCCGCGGTCGACGGTGGGAACCGTCACCGAGATCCACGATTACCTGCGCCTCCTCTTCGCCCGCGTCGGGGTGCCCCACTGCCCCAACTGTGGGCGTCGCGTCGCCAGGCAGACGCCGCAGCAGATCGTCGACCAGATCCTGCTCCTCGACGAGGACACCCGGTTCCAGGTGCTTGCCCCGATCGTCCGCGGTCGCAAGGGAGAGTTCGAGCAGATGCTCAAGGACCTCGGCAAGGAGGGCTTCAGCCGGGTCCGCATCGATGGCGAGGTGCGCGACCTGACCGAGGACATCAAGCTCGACCGGTATTACCAGCACAGCATCGAAGTGGTGGTCGACCGGCTGGTGCGCCGCGACGGGATCACGCGGCGGCTGACCGACTCGCTGGAGACGGCTCTCCGGCTCGCCGACGGAATGGCGGTGGTCGACATCGTCGACGGCCCGACGATCAGCTTCAGCCAGCACCTCGCCTGTGACGACTGCGGGCTGTCGTTCGAGGAGCTTCAGCCCAGGAACTTCTCATTCAACAGCCCCTACGGGGCCTGCCCGACCTGCAACGGACTCGGCACCCGCTTCCAGGTGGACTGGAGGCTGGCCGTACCCGATGACGAGCGGTCGCTGGCGGGCGGAGCGATCGTGCCGTGGGCGGGGCGCCATCGCGCGTCGTACTACCAGCGAGTTCTCGAGGGAGTCGCTCGCCAGGTGGGCTTCTCGATGGACACGCCCTTCAAGAAGCTGACCAAGAAGGCGCTCGCCGCGGTGCTCGAGGGTTTCGGCGACGAGCAGGTCACCGTGTCCTACACCAATCGCTTTGGCCGGGAACGCACGTACAAGACGGGCTACGAGGGCCTGATCCCATGGCTGCGCCGTCGTCACGAGGGCGCGGAGAGCGACAGTGCTCGCGAGAACTACGAGCAGTTCATGCGGCTCGTTCCCTGCGACGACTGCGGAGGGGGCCGCCTCAACCCGGTCTCACTCGCCGTCACCGTGGGGGATCGCTCCATCTACGATCTCTCGATCCTGCCCCTGCGCGACGCTAGGGCGGTCATCGAGGATCTCGACCTAGACGATCGAGACCGGGTCATCGCCGAGGCGATCGTGAAGGAAGTGCTGGCCCGGCTCCAGTTCCTGCTCGACGTGGGTTTGGAGTACCTGACGCTGGCGCGGGGGGCTGCGACTCTGGCCGGTGGCGAGGCCCAGCGGATCCGCCTCGCCACCCAGATCGGTTCCGGCCTCGTCGGTGTTCTCTACATCCTCGATGAGCCGTCGATCGGGCTCCATCAGCGAGACAACCATCGCCTCATCGAGACGCTGATCAGGCTGCGCGACCTGGGCAACACGGTCATCGTGGTCGAGCACGACGAGGAGACCATGCGCAGCGCCGACCACATTGTGGACATCGGCCCCGGCGCCGGTGAGCACGGCGGCAGGATCGTTGCCGAGGGCACCGTCGCGGACATCGTCGCCGAGCCGGCTTCGATCACCGGTGACTATCTCGCTGGCCGGCGACAGATCACGATGCCGGAACAGCGCCGCCAGCCGGAAGGGAGGGCGCTGCGCATCGTCGGGGCTGCCGAGAACAACCTCGCCGACATCGACGTCGACATCCCCCTCGGCGTGTTCGTCGCGGTGACCGGCGTGTCCGGGAGCGGCAAGTCGTCCCTGGTGAGCGAGGTCCTGGCCAAGGCGCTGCGCGCCAATCTGTATGGATCCCGGGACCTGCCCGGCATTCATCGTCGGGTCGAGGGCCTGGAGCACATCGACAAGGCGATCGACATCGATCAGTCGCCGATCGGGCGCACCCCACGCTCCAATCCCGCCACCTACACCAAGGTGTTCGACCGGATCCGAGCCCTGTTCGCTTCCGTCCCCGAGGCCAAGGCTCGCGGGTACCAACCGGGGCGGTTTTCGTTCAACGTGGCCGGCGGTCGGTGCGACGCGTGCAAAGGCGACGGAACCCTCCGCATCGAGATGCACTTCCTTCCGGACGTGTACATCGCTTGCGACGCCTGTAAGGGACGGCGATACAACCGGGAAACCCTCGAGATCCTGTGGAAGGGACACTCGATCGCCGACGTGCTCGACATGTCCATCGAGGAGGCGCTCACCTTCTTCGAGCATCAGCCGCCGATAGCGCGGGTGCTGCAGACCCTGTACGACGTGGGCCTCGGCTATGTCCGCCTCGGTCAGTCGGCGCCGACCCTGTCGGGTGGCGAGGCCCAGCGGGTCAAACTCGCCAGCGAGTTGGGTAAGCGTTCCACGGGCCGCACCTTCTACATCCTCGACGAGCCGACCACCGGACTGCACTTCGAGGACGTGCGCAAGCTGCTCGGGGTTCTCCAGCGGCTCGTCGACAGCGGGAACACGGTCCTGGTGATCGAGCACAACCTCGATGTGATCAAGTCGGCGGATTGGCTCATCGACCTGGGTCCCGAGGGCGGTGGTGAAGGCGGTCGACTGATCGCCGAGGGCTCGCCCGAGACCGTGTCTCGGGTATCCGGTTCGTACACCGGTAAGTTCCTGCGCGAGGTGCTGGCGGGATGACCGGGTGGTCAGGGGATCTCGCCGATTGGTGGATCGGTGAGACGGCCTCCGACCCCGTCTACCGCACTCAGGTGCTGCCGCTGGCGCTGGCGCTGCTCGACCCGCAGCCCGGAGAACGGTACCTGGACCTGGGTTGCGGCGAAGGCCCGCTGCTTCGTGAGCTGGCTGGCGTCGGCGCTGTGGCCATCGGTGTGGATGCCTCGGTGGCCCTGGCGCGCCGGGCCACCGACCTCTCGCCCACGGTGGTGGGTGTCCTGCCGGAACTGGGATTCATCCGAGACCGCGCCGTGGACGGAGTGGCCGTCATCCTCGTCCTCGAGCACGTCGAGGACGCAGGTCGCTTGCTGGCCGAGGCACACCGGGTGACCCAACCCGGGGGCGCGCTGGTACTCGTGGTGAATCACCCTCTGCTCACCGCGCCCGGGTCGGGACCCTTCCTCGATCCGGACGACGGCGAGGTGCTCTGGCGTTGGGGCTCCTATCTCAGCGGTACCCACAGCGACGAACCGGCGGGAGATGGCACCGTCCGATTCCATCATCGGACGTTGTCGGAGCTGCTCGACTCGGCCGCCAGCGCTGGCTGGGCGCTGCAGCGAACGGTGGAGGTGGGCTACGACCCGCACGGGGCCGACCCTCTCTTCTCCGTGCAGTCGGAGGTACCCCGCCTGCTCGGTGCCAGGTGGGTGCGGTCCGACTGACCGTTGACAGCACCGGCAGGAGGTCCTACCGTCGGCGGATCACCACTGGGGAGTGGGATCTGACCCGATCACGACGCACCACCGTCACCGGCGGCACGCTGGCGATGGCTCTGGTCTTGGCGCTCGTCCTCGCCTCGGTCTTGCTGCAGGTGTCCTCGGCGTTCGGCGGCCAGTTGCTGCGCCTGCACGAAGTGGTGTCGCAGGACCTCGGCCTCGACGACGCCCAGGCTGACCGGTGGGTCGAAGGCAAGATCCCCATCGGCGACAACTACAGCGCCTTCGCCCGCGGCGGCGACGCCAGCCGCCCGGCGACGATCTCCGAAGACGACGCGCCGTGGACCACGCCGTTGTTCATCGGCTTCAACCGCGTGCAGTGGATGGACCCGGCCCGGCTCCCCGGGTTCCCCCCGGGGGTCGACGTCAACGGGGCGCTGACGGTCAGCGTCGACGGGGGCGCCCAGCTCGGCTCTTCATATTTCGTGGGGACCTTCGTGATGGGCGGAGACATCCCCATCCACCCGCCCCTCGAGTACCACCAGCAGTGGGACATGGTGCTCTCGGTCCCGGGCCTCGAGCCGTGGAGCGCGTTGTCCCAGTTCCCCGACGACACCTGGGGCCACGGAACATTCGTCGCCAGCCTGGCCCACGGTTCCGGACCGCCGACGCTCGAGTTCTACTACTTCCAGGACGGGCGCATCCTCACCGCCGACCTCGCCGGATTCGGGATCATCTCGGGGAACACCGTCATCCTCGGTTTCGAGGCCGACCCGAGCTTCTTCGGGGATCCGTACGCCCCGGCGGTCGAGATCGGAGGCCGGATCGCCCTCGATGTCTTTTCCCCGACCGGCAGCAGGGTGGTGACGGCACCGGCGGTGCCGCTCACCGAGAACTCCTTCTTCCCTTACCCCCAGACCCACAAGGTGGTGCCGGGCCTCCCGGGGCTGTTCGATCCAGGGGCCGTGGTGCCCGTCGTGGCTCCCAACGGGGACCTATGGCTCAACCTCTCCATGGAGGAACCGTGGGGGCCGACTCCGCCTACCGGTTTCTACTCCAACTACGCGCAGGTCGGCCTGTTGCCCACGGGAGAGTCGTACCCCACGACGGTCTTCGGGTTCCAGACCCACGCCGGGATCGACGAGGCGTTCGCCCGCACCCCCGACGGTCTTGTTGACTCCCCGGGCGCCTTGATCATGGACGACGGGTCCCTGATGTTCGCCACCGGCATGCCCTACGACGGTGGCCCCCTCACGGTCTGGGCGGAGGGCGGCTTCCTCCTCACCGAGACGGACCCGTTCCAGGGCGTCCTCGATGCCTTCTCCTTCGCGTCCGACGAGGTGGTGGAAGACACTCCGATGACCTTTGGTGGGTCCTTCCCGGTCTACGACCTTGCGACCGGTACCGAGATCGAACCGCCAGCGACCACCACCACCATGGCGGTGACCACCACCACCGTGGTCGCTCAGGAGCCGGTGGGCGAGGCCGGCGGGCTCTCGTTGGTCGTGGTCATCCTCATCGCCATCGTCATCCTCCTGCTCCTGTGGTGGCTGTGGTACCGGTCGCAAAGTCAGTCTGAGGAGAAGGACATCTACCGCTTCGGACCAACCCGGGAGAGGGGGCGCACCACCACCGGGGAAGGCGAGGACGACGGCGACGACCCACGCGACACGCCGCCGCCGGTGGTGTACGGCGAGCAGTTGGAGGAGCACGCCGCCTGCGGATGGGGCCTCTACTTCCACGACGGAACCCGGGAGATCCCGCTGCGCGAGCCCGCCATCCACGAGCATCTGTGCTGCAAGTACGTGGTGCGGGTGACCACCGACGTCAAGACCCATGTGCAGGCGGCGCGGGGCCGCCAGGACGCCGGGGCGGAGCGCCTGCGCATGCCTGACTTCGACTACGCCTGGCGTTGGGTAGACCTGATGGCCAACACCTCGGCCCGCAGTGGCCCGGCGGGAAGGCTCGACTGGATGCAGGGGCTGGGCGACCCCACCGAGCAGGCCGACCTGGCCTCGGACGACGGGTACTGGCAGCGGGCCCAGGGCGAGGAGCCCCCGGAGGTGGCCG
>DATKBG010000233.1:0-7146 GCA_035514255.1 Acidimicrobiia bacterium | reverse complement strand
GGCCTCTACCCCCTGCTCGAGCGGAGGTACTTCCTCGACGACCTGTACCTGCGCGGGATCGTCGAGCCGATCCAGGGCCCGATCGCCCGGTTCGTCGACTGGACCAACACCTACGTCATCGACTCGGTGATAAATGGGGTTGCGGCCGTGTCGATGACGCTGGGTCGGTTCGTCTACGGTGGCCTCGATCAACGCGGCATCGACCTGGCCGCCAACGCCATCGCCGGCGGAGCCTCCGAGGCCGGTGAGGCGCTGCGGTATACGACAACCGGCAAGGTTCAGCAGTACGTGGGCGCGGTCTTCCTCGGGGCGATCGTGCTCGTCGTTGGTTTCCTGATCGTGACCTAGGAGGAGGACAAGGAGATGGACTGGTTCGAGAGCGGGTGGGGTCTGAGCCTCATCGTGTTCCTGCCTGTGGCCGGGGCGGGCGTGTTGCTATTCCTCCCGAGGGCGAAGGAGGGCCTGGTCAAGCTCTTCGCGCTCGCCGTCTCCCTGGTCACGTTCGCGTTGTCGATCGTCGCCGTCGTCCGGTTCGATACCGGGACCGCCGAGCGCTTCCAGCTGGGTACCGACCTCCAATGGATCTCGGCGATCGGCGCCCGCTTCCACATCGGGATAGACGGGATCAGCCTCCCGCTACTGGTGCTGTCCACCTTCATCACGGTGCTGGCCATCGTGTACTCGTGGAACCACTGGCCGGAACCGCACAACCCCAAGGCGTTCCTGATCCTCATCATGATCCTCGCCACCGGCATGAACGGCACCTTCGTCGCTCTCGACCTGGTGCTGTTCTTCATCTTCTTCGAGGTGGTGCTGCTCCCGATGTACTTCATGATCGGGATCTGGGGCGACAAGACGAAGATCAAGCTGCCCGGGTTCAAGCGGGAAGTGGAGACCAGGCTCTACGCCTCGATCAAGTTCTTCCTGTTCACCCTGTTCGGGTCGGCATTCATGCTGCTCGGCTTCCTCGCCCTGTACTTCAAGAGCGACCCGCGCACCTTCGACATGGTGGCCCTGGCCGAGGCCGGTCAGGCCGGAGCGTTCGCCGGCACCTTCGGAGCCTGGGTGTTCGCCGCCCTGCTCCTCGGCTTTGCGGTGAAGGTCCCGATGTGGCCCCTGCATACCTGGCTCCCCGACGCCCACACCGCGGCGCCGACCGTCGGTTCGGTGCTGCTCGCCGCCATCCTCTTGAAGCTCGGCGGGTACGGCATCATCCGGATCAGCCTGCCGATCCTGCCCACCCAGGCGGAGCAGTGGGCGCCGATCATCGCCATCCTGGCCGTGATCGCCATCATCTACGGATCCCTGGCGTGTCTCGCCCAAACCGACATGAAACGGCTCATCGCCTTCTCGTCCGTCGGTCACATGGGCTTCGTGATGCTCGGCATCGCCAGCCTGTCGGAGGTGGGCATCAATGCCGCCATCATCGGCATGGTCGCCCACGGACTCATCACCGGCCTGCTGTTCTTCCTTGCCGGATCGATGCAGCACCGGTATCACACCCGCGACATGGCCCGTCTCGGGGGCAACGCCAAGGTGCTACCGATCATCGGCGGCATCCTCGGCTTCACCGCCATGGCGTCACTCGGGCTGCCGGGACTCGCCGGGTTCTGGGGTGAATTCATGGCGTTGCTCGGTGCCTTCAACCCGCTCGACGGTCTGAGCCTGCCCGTGTTCCGTACCGCCATGGTGATCGGAGCCATCGGCACCGTCCTCACCGCCGGTTACATGCTGTGGATGCTCCAGAAGGTCAACCTCGGTGAGGCATCCGACGAGTGGCTCGGCAAGGGCATGCACGACGCCGACCGCTACGAACTCGCCGCCTGGGTGCCGTTGGTGATCACGATCCTGGCCATCGGCGTGTTCCCCAAGATCGTCTTTGGCGCCACCAACGGCGCGGTCGCCAACCTGATCTCGAAGGCTTTCGGGGGCTGAGTGTTCGATTACCACGCCCTCGCGCCCGACCTGATCCTCGCGGCCACGGTGCTCGCCGTGATCGGGGTCGATCTCGTCGTTCCCGACCGCAAGAAGTACCTGGCCGGGGTGGTGGCGCTGGTGGGTCTGGTGGCGGCGCTTTTCCCGCTGCTGACCCTCGGGTTGTGTGGTGAGCTGCACGGGTGCGGCGACACCGGGGCCCGGGTGATGTTCGGCGGGTCCTATGTAGTGGACACGTTCGCCCTGGTTCTCAAAGGGCTGTTCATCGTCGCCGCCATCGTGACGATCTTGCTCTCGGTCGGGTACCTGGAAGCCGATGAGTACTACCAGGGTGAGTTCTACTTCCTGCTGCTGGCCTCGGTCTTCGGCGCCGTGCTGCTCGCCTCGTCACGCGATCTCATCACGATCTTCGTGTCGCTCGAGTTGGTGTCCGCACCGGCCTTCCTGCTGGCGGGATGGCGCAAGGGCGACACCCGCAGCAATGAGGCTGCTCTCAAGTTCTTTCTCACCGGTGTTATGGCGGCCGCGGTCATGTTGTTCGGCATGTCACTGGTTTATGGTCTCACCGGGGAGATCACCTTCGTCGGGATCGCCGCTGCCGCCGCCGACCTCGGTGGCGAGCCCGCCTTCGTGCTCGCCGTCGTGTTCGTCATCGTCGGCTTCGCCTTCAAGGTGTCGGCGGTGCCGTTCCACTTCTGGGCACCCGACACCTATCAAGGTGCCCCGACCCCGGTGGCCGCCTATCTGTCCGTTGGCTCGAAGGCCGCCGGCGTGGTGGGGATGCTGACGGTCTGCTTCCTGGCCTTCTCCACTGTCGCGCACATCTGGGGGCCATTGCTGTGGGTGCTCGCCGTGGTGTCGATGACCCTGGGCAACCTGGTGGCGATGCGTCAAAGCAACCTGGTGCGTCTGCTCGGCTACTCGTCGATCGCCCACGCCGGCTTCATCCTTGTGCCGTTTGCCATGGCGGCCACCTACGACGCGGTCGGTCTCGGCGATGCCATTGCCGCCTCGGTCACCTACACCCTGATCTACGCCTTCATGAACCTCGGTGCCTTCGGGGTGATCATCGCCGGGGCGAAGCGCACCGGCAGCGGTGAACTCGAGGACTGGGCGGGTCTCAACCGCCACGCCCCGGCCATCGCGGTCATGCTCGCCATCTTCTTCTTCTCGCTCGCCGGGATCCCGCCGCTCGCCGGATGGTTCGCCAAGTTCGTCATGTTCAAGGTGGTCATCGGAGCTGCCTCTGCATCGGGCTGGGCGGTTGTGCTTGCAGCGATCGCCGCCGTCAACGCGGTCATCGGGCTGGTCGTCTACGCCCGGGTCGTAAAGGCGGCGTACATGGAGCCGGTGCGTGACGGACTCGAGGTGCGTGACGGGAAGCCCTTCTCGCCGCCGCTCAAGGTGGCGATCGGCATCACCGTGCTCGTCGTGATCGCGGTCGGGGTCTACCCGGACTTGCTCGGCCTCGTCGGCGACTCGGCCCGGACGCTTGGCCGCTAGGGCCTACGAGCCGCCGTCGGAGGCAATGACCCGCAGCGTCGTGAGCATCCCCTCCTCGAGGTGGTCGACGATCTGGCCGTCTGGCAGTTGGACCACGATGCGACACGAGGCGAAGTAGTTGCCTGCCTCGAGGTCGGCTCGGAGCGTCGCCGTGGCGCCTGGTGCGATGACACCGGTGGTCGCCTGCACGGTCCCGTCGTCGTCGGTGATGACCATCATGTGACCCTGTTCCCCGACGTTTTCGAGCTCGAAGTCGACGATTCCGGCGGCTACGAGTCTGGGGGAGGCGACCATTGAGTATTCGTTGAGCACTACCCGGCTTCCGTCGGCAAAAGTGCCACTGCAGGCGGTGAGTGCCGCGAGCAGCACGGTGAGGGCGAGGACGCGTCTCACAGGATCGCTTCCACGGGCACCGGGCCACCGACTGCGATGGAGCTGCCCGTCGGTCCGGTGGTGACGGCTATCGATCCGCCCATCGCCTCGACCATGAGGCGCGCCAGGTAGAGGCCGAGCCCCGTGCCCGGGCTGTCGCTTCGCTTCTCGAACTTCTCGAAGATGCGGGGGAGGAAGTCGGGGTCGATACCCGGGCCGTCGTCGCTGACCACCACGTAACGACCATCGTGTGGAGGTTCACCGATGGTCAGCTCGGGCTCGAACGGCAGACCTTCTGTGAAAGCGATCCGGACGGTGTCGCCGCCATGGGTCATCGCGTTCTCGACGATCGTCGACAGCACGGACGCCATCCCCTCCGGGTCGGTCATCACCGCCCACGATGCTGGCGGCTCGACGATGTCGGTGCCGGTGCCCGGTGGCAGATCAGCCACCAAGGCGTCGCCCGTGACCGGCCGCAATGAGTAGCCAAGACGACGATTTTCCAGGCGAGCCAGCGTGAGCATTCGCGAGACGAGCCGCTTCAGAAGGTCCCCCTGCTGGATCATCGCATCGACGAGGTGCTGACGCTCTTCAAGCGACATGTCGGGGTGTGCTGCCAGCAGCTCGGCGCTGGTCACCACCCCGGTGAGCGGCGTGTTCAGCTCGTGGTTGATCATCAACACGAACTCGGAGCGGATGCGGTTCTTCTCCTCGGCGAGGGCGAGGGCCTGTTCTGCGGCGGAGCGGGCCTCGCTCAGGGAGCGGTTGTGCTGAGCGAGCTCACGGGCCCGCGTTTCGAGTTCTTCCGCCCTCTCGAAGCCGGCGATGATCCGACGACGGGCACCGGCTCGGCCGGCGCTGAGGGCTGCGGTGGCGGCCACGAACAGCAGCCCGAGCGACCCGAGAAGGAGCGTCAACGGGGTGATGCCGTCTCCGCCGGCTCTGCGTAGCGTCAAGTTGCGCAGGTCATAGAACATGAGTGCCATGGTGCCGTCGTCGACGGGAATGAGCACCTGATACATCGCCAGGTCCGAAGGTGCCTCCTCGATTCCGTCGATGTGGATCGGGTGCCCAGCGGGAGCGGTGAGCGCTCGCATCGGCATCGGGTCGCGCCTGAAGAAGGGGATGTCGACCGATGCTCCGACGAGGTTCGGCGAGGAGGACGCCACATAGGTGAAGTCGGCATCGATGACGGAGACAGCGAGGATCCCGAGTCGGTTGCGTGCCGTGCGAACCGCCGTGTCGAGACCGTTCTCTTGCTGGATCACCTCGGCGACCAGTGCTGCATCGGCGGCGAACAGCTCGCCCTCGCCGACCGGGCGAGTGGCATCGATCTGGTTGACCACGGCGGCGAAGAGCGCCACGAGTGCAGCGCTCGCTGCCAGAAGGATGCCGGCCAGCCAATAACGGCTGACCGCGACGTTTCGAGGATCACCGGTCAATGGGTTTCTCTCCACGGAAGTACTACTGCATCGTCATTTTCCTCTGGCCGCTTGAGGGTCGCCGCGGGGAACCGCGGCGACCTGTAATGCGTCGAATGTGCCATGACCAAGACCCTTCGCGCCCTCGTCGGCGCACTGACCATCAGCCTGCTGGTCGCCGCTTGCGGCGGCTCGGCGGGTGACACCACGACCACCACCAGCCCGACCACGACCGTTCCGACCTCCGGTGACGTGATCGCCGAGTTCCGTACGCCCGATGGCGAGACCTATCGCGTACTGCTCACCGGCGTCGCCGCGGCCCAGGCGCGTGCCGCCTTCGCCGCCGGTGAAAACCCGGGAATCCCCAATGGGTACATCGAGCGCGGCGACGGCGAGGTGAACCTCGGGCACGACTGGCACATCCGGGATGTCGAGTTCGCCGACATGACTATCGAGGTGTGCGACGGCACCGTGTCCTACATCGACGACCTCGGCTACGACGAGTTCGTGAACCAGCACGGAAACCAGTTCTGCCCGTGGGGGGCGGAACTGGTGGACCTGGTGGAGCCGTAGGGAGCGGCCAGCTACCGGTTACCGGCTACCGGCTACCGGCTACCGGCTACGCGACTGCGAACCATCATCGCCTAGCCTCACGCGATCCTCGGAGGTGGTGGACTTGAGACGCTGGAAGCCGGTAGCTGGTGGCTGGTAGCTCTCTGACTTCACGCATCTGCGCTGAGATCGCCGCGCACGGCCCCATGCCGTTCGATCGGTTCATGGAGCTCTCCCTCTACGACCGTGACGACGGCTATTTCGCCGCAGGAGAAGTTCGGTCCGAGAAGGACGGCGACTTTCTCACCAGCCCGGAGGTGTCGCCGCTCTTCGGCGAGACCCTGGCCCGTTTCGTCGTCGCCGAGCGGGAACGGATCGGTGAGCCGTTCAGCGTTGTCGAGGTCGCTGCCGGGACTGGCAGCCTGTTGCGCCCTTTGCTCGATGCTCTCACCGACCCGGTGGCCGCGGTCGCGGTGGAAGTGTCGGCCTCGTCTCGGCTGCGCCTGGGTGAGGCGGTGCCCGAAGCGGTCGTCGTCGGTACCTTCGATGCCGTCCCCGACCCATTGCGTGGCGTGGTCATCGCCAACGAGTTGCTCGACAACCTCCCTGCCGCGGTAGCCGTTCGACGAGGGGGACGCTGGATGGAGCGGGCGGTGATCGCCGAAGACGAGGAGCTCGGGTATGTCGAAGTTGAGGCTCGGGCCGAGGTGGCTTCCTGGGCGGACCTCCACGCAGGGTCTGTACCCGACGACGCCGTGGTCGAGGTGCAGTTGGCCGCGGGAGCGTGGCTACGAGAAGTTCTCAGCCGACTCACCAGCGGCGCCGTCGTCGTGGTCGACTACGGCGACACCACGGACGGACTGGCCACCCGACGCGACGAGGGAACCGTCAGGACCTACCGGGGACACCATCTCGGCCCCGACCCGCTCCTGGAACCGGGCGCCACCGATATCACCATGGATGTCGATTTTTCGGCGCTGATGCGAGTCGCCGTCGACGCCGGCGTCGAGGTGCGCCTCCACCGCCAGGTCGAGTTCCTCACCGATTGGGGGTTCCGCGAGGCGCTGGCTGAACTGCGCGTGGCCGAACTTGATGCCGCTCGGCGCGGGGACGCCATGCACCGCGCCGTGCTGAGAAGCAGGGTCGTGGACGCCGAAGCACTGCTCCACCCCCGGGGGTTGGGGGACTTCCGGGTGCTGGAATTACAGGTCCCCCCGGCGGTTAACGGTGGGATCAAGTAGGGTCGCGCGGTCGGACCGAGGGGATTCGGTCCGGCGAGGAGAGACACGATTTTTCGATACGGAGGTGCATTTAATGCGCAGACGAATCTTGACCCTCGCCGCGACGGCGGCCCTTATGCTCG
>DATKBG010000232.1:0-3389 GCA_035514255.1 Acidimicrobiia bacterium | reverse complement strand
CGCTTTCATGGCTCGAATCTGGCGCGTCGCCTCGGCGTCGAGACCGCGCTCCACGACCACCCGCCGTGCTGCGGCGACGAACCGCTCGCCGAGTTCCCTATCGCCAGCGACGGGCCTGGTCCGGAGCAGGGCCTGGCGTTCCCAGGTCTGAGCCCACCCGGCCCAGTAGTCGCGGTAGGCGTCCATCGAACGCGCCAGAGCACCTTTGCGACCGTCGGGACGCAAACCGAGGTCGATCTCGGGCAGCGGCAGCCCGGCGGCGGGACGACCCATGAGACCGACGAGGCCCTCGGCGATGCGCGCTGCAGCCGCATCGCTCTCGTCGTCGCTGCGCTCGAACACGATCAGCAGGTCCAGGTCACTGGCGTAGTCCAGTTCCGCACCACCGAGCTTTCCGGCACCGATCACCGCCACCGGTGGAACCGACCCCAGGCCGCTGACGACGGCGGTGAGCGCCGCCTCCAGGACCGCCTCTGCGACGGCGGTGAGTCGCCCCGCCACCGAGTCACCGTCGGCGGCACCGCCCAGGTCGGCGGCGCTGATCCCGAGCAACTGTTCGCCGTAGAAGCGTCGCAGCGACTCGGCCCGGTCAGCGGTGGTCTCCCGGGCGACCAGGCGCAGCGCTGCCTCGTCGCGCAACGCGGCGGCGCCCGGGGCGGCGGCGAGTGCCCCGTCGTCGCCGAGGTGGAGGTTGGTGAGGGGCAGTCGAGCCGCCAGCGGTCCGGCGAGCCGGGAGGTGCCGAGCAGCCGGCACAGGCGTTCACCGGCGGCCGGATCGTCCCGGAGCACCGCGACCAGGGCCTCGTCGTTGGGCGGCCGGGTCGCCAGGCGGTGGAGCTGGGCGAGACCGAGGTCCGGGTCGGGCGACTCCGACAGCCATCGGAGCAGGAGGGGAAGTAGCTGGCGCATCAGGCCCCCTCGCCGGCTGAGCCCGGCGGTCAGTTCGGTGACCGCCCTCTGCATGGCCGCCGAGTCGGTGAAGCCAAAGGCGCCCATCTGACGATCGAGGGCGGCCGGGTCCGGCGGGGTGGCAGCGAACGCCTCCATGAGCGGTCGATAGAACAGCCGCTCATGAATGGTGCGCACCCGGGCGCGGTGCCTGACGAGGTCCGCCTCGAAAGCCTCCAGCGCTCCAGCCGCACCGGCGTCGCGGTAGCCCGCTGCCTTGGCCACCCGCTCGCGAGCGAGCGGATCGGCGGGGAGGGCGTGGGTCTGGCGCAGGTCGTAGAGCTGGAGGCGGTGTTCGACATGTCGGAGCCAGCGGTACGACTCGGCGAACCCATCGGCGTCTTCGGCCGTCACATATCCACCATCAGCGAGCAGGCGCAGGCCGGACAGCGTGTTTGCCGATCGGAGTCCCGGGTCGGCGCGGCCGTGGACCAGCTGGAGCAGTTGGACGGCGAACTCGACATCGCGGATCCCACCGACGCCACGCTTGAGCTCGTCGGGCCCGGCCACCAGCGCCTCGGCGCGCCGCTTCATGGCACGGATGGAACGCACCGCGTCGGCGCCCAGCGTCTCCGGAAACGCGTGTGCCGCCGCCGCCTCCATGAAGTCGTCTCCCAGGGCGCGATCCCCGGCGGCGAATCGAGCCTTGAGCATCGCCTGTGCCTCCCAGGGTTCCGCCCATCGTCGCCAGTAGGCCTGATACGAGTCGAGGGTTCGTGACAGGGGTCCGGAGCGGCCCTCCGGGCGCAGGTCGAAGTCGCAGCGGAGCCCGATGCCGCCGTCGACCCGGGTGGCGAGCACGGCGACGATCCGTTCCACCGCCCTGACCGCGGCGGAATCGTCTCCCTCGTGGATGGCGACCAGGTCGATATCGGACGCGTAGTTGAGTTCGCCCCCTCCCCACTTGCCGAGGGCGACGAGCGCCAGGTGATCGTCGGCGTCCGCCAGCTGCAGGGCGAGCCGTGTGGCTTCGTCGGCCAGTTCGCTGAGGAGGGCACCGACTTGCGGCATCTCGATGCGACCGGTCAGATCGGCGGAGGCGATCCAAACGAGGCGTTCGGCGATAGAGCGGCTCAGGTCCGCTGGATCGTCCCCCCTGAGCGGCGGGGCATCCGGCACCGCGGCGAGGAGGGGTACCGCCCGCCCCCCGAGCCGCCGCACCACGTCGGCGAGTGCCCGGCTCGCACCGGTGACCGCGACCAGACCCTGGCCGAGGTGGTCATCGTCGGCAGCGGAGGCGGCGAGTTCGGGAGCGGCGTCGAAGATCGAGGCGAGTCGTGCCGCGGTCGCTTCCGGTTCCGGACCCCGCGCCACGCGTCGGCGGAGATCGTCGGGCAGGCGGTCCGGCATGAGGGCAAGGTAGCGAGCGATTTGCCCCGCGGTCCTAATCTGGCCCGATGCGGGTCATCATCGACGGCGAGGCGGTCGACGCGGCGCAGGCGACTATCTCCGTGTTCGACTGGGGGCTGTTTCGAGGCCTCGGGGTTTTCGAGGTGGTGAGGTCCGAGGACGGAGTGCCCCGCCACCTCGATGCCCACCTCGACCGTCTGGAGCGCGGCCTGTCGGTGCTCCGTCTCGGGGAAATCGATCGGGCTCCCCTCGCCGATGCGGTCATCGCCGTCGCTGCGGAGAACGACGACGGCCTGATCCGGATGATGGTCACCGCCGGAGGTCGGGATCCGGAGGTGATCGCGCCCTCCCACACCATCGTCGTGTGGGAGCCGATGCCGGCGCTCCCCGACACCTTGTCGCTCCTCCCGATGCGGTCGCCGTGGCACCCGGCGACCAACCAGGCGGGATTCGCCGGGGTCAAGTGGCTCTCCTACGCCCCGAACATGGCTTCGACCGATGCCGCCGTTGCTGCCGGCCATGACGACGCCCTACTCACCACGATGGACGACGTCGTACTCGAGCTGCCGACCGCGAGTATCGCCTGGGTTAGCGACGGCACGCTGTACACGCCCTCTCTGGATCTCGGCATCCTCCTGTCGATCACCAGGGACGTCACCCTCGGGTGCGCCCGGCAAGAGGGCATTCCCGTGATCGAGGGGACCTTCGGGTTGGACGAGCTCCTGACAGCCGATGAGGTCATGGCGCTTTCCACCGGCAAGCGGGTCCTGGCGGTCGGGCGGGTCGGCGGGGTCGAGTTCTCCTCCGGTCCGCTGACCGCTCGCCTCGCTGCGGCCTACGGCGCCCAACGGTGACGGTCGAAGCCGATTTACCCGGGTCGTAGACTGCCCCCTGTTCTCGACCCGGATGGTGTGACCATGGACGTGCGATCGGCCCTCTACAACCCGACCGCAGAGGAACTGCGAGTCCTTACCGAGGCGCAGCCGTCGGCTCGACCCACCGAGTACGGCAATCTCAACATCACGACACAGGTGACCGCCCGCTCCAAGGGTTCGACCGTCATCGTGTCCGATCAGCCCGACGATCACACC
>DATKBG010000231.1:0-2106 GCA_035514255.1 Acidimicrobiia bacterium | reverse complement strand
GAGATCTTGGTGACGACGGGCGTTGTCGGTAAAGAACTGGGTGACCTCGAGGTCGAGGCAACTCGGGTAGAACCCGAAAACGACGCCGACGGCTCCCGACTCCCCGAACCGGGCGATCACGTCGTCGGTGACGATCGTCATGTGGTCGACGCGATGGCGCAGCGGATTGGACGTGTCGGTGGTGGCCATGATGGCCTCGAGAGCCGTGAGGGTCGCCACGTCACCGATGGAGTGGAACACCACCTGGTGTCCCAGCCGGTTGGCCTCGTCGAGGATGTGGACGAGACCCGACGTGGGCACGAACACGTCGCTGGCACCGCCACCGGGTTCAATCTCTTCGGTTGTGGCCCACTCGCCGCAGGTCCCGCCATCGAGGAATGCCTTGACGCCGCCGATCCGCAGCAACTCCCCGGCATTGCGCGTGGGCAGCACCTCGGTCCACCAGTCACCCTGGTCGTTCCCGCAGTTGTCGGTGGCGATCAAGTAGAGCGAGACGCGGGCTCGCAGTTCGCCGGCCACGCCGTGGTCGCGCATCTCGGTGAGGAACTCTGGCGGGGTGTACATGTTGGCGAGGGTGGTGATGCCGTTTTCCAAGGCCACCTGCTGGCCCCCGAGGGTGTCGAGGTCGATCCGCCACGCGTCGTTGAGGATGTGGGTATGGGGGTCGACGAAGCCGGGAAGGAGCGCTCTGCCGTCGAGGTCGATCACCCGGGTATCGGGACCCGCGGCGGCAAGGATGTCGGCAGCGTCGCCCACCGCCGTGATCATCTCCCCGCTGACCGCCAGCGCCTCGACGGTGCCAAGGTCCGACATCGTGAGGATGGGACCACCGGTAAAAATCACCTCGGGTGCGGCCGCCGGCGCCGGCCCGGTCACGAACCCGAGTACCTCGATCTCGCGCCAGCCAACCCATGAAGGGCTCGCTTCGGTCGAGACCCTGAGGGTGGCCAGTTCCGACCACGGCTCGGCCGGAACGATCCGCACGACGTCCATGTCTGTGGTGCTGCGGGTGACGGTCTCGAGGACGACTCCGTTGCCGGCGATCTGATGGATCGTCTGCCCGGGCGGATCTTGGCTCACCGTCAGCGCAAGAGAGGTGATCGTCACCTCGGCGCCGAAGTCGAGCTCGATCCACTGCGGGGGGTAATCGCCGGCACCCCACCAGGTCGAGGAGTCGCCGTCGATCGCAGCGGCGGCGCCAAAACCGGGGAGGGCCCCCGACGCCCGGGCCGCGGCGCCGGCGGCAAGGTCCCGGGGCGCAGCCGTGGTCGAGGTCGTGGACGTGCTCGTGGCGACGGTGCTCGTCGGTGCGATGGTGGGGCTGCTCGTCGTCGGCTCGTCGCCGCCCGAGCAGGCGGCGACGAGCATCAAGAGCGCCATCAGGCGGGCCATCGGAGCATCTTACGGCCTGTCGCCCGGCAGCAACTCCGGTGGCGACGCATTTGAGAGCAACGGCGCATGACCATTGCGCGACGGCTTGAGGCGATCGAGGGCTCGCTTAGCCCGACGCAGTGCGTGCTGCGCTGGCCCACGAGGCGCATACCTACGGGAGCATGGGCGCATACGTCGATGGCACGCTCGACCAGGCACCGGACGAATTCCGGCCAATCGGCTGTCAAGCTACCGCTAACCCTCCCGGCATCTGCCCGCCGCCCGTATGATCGAACTCAGTTGAGATCCCTCCAACCTCTCCGCGACCGGCCGACAAGCATGCGCGGCCCGGCTCGCGGGCCGACTGGACCGTTCGGCGATGCCGGAGAGCCGATCGTCTCGGAATTGTTCAGCGTAGAGCGCCTCGAGCAGCATGCCCGGTCGCTCGCCGCGGCCCAGCCGATCATGACCGAGCCCCGCCGCGCACACCCGATCGCATCGCGCGTCGCGGAGAACGGTCGCATCCTGCTCGAGTCGTACCGCGTTCTGGCCGGGGCGATCAGGGAAGAGCGTTCAATCTCACCCGCCGCGGAATGGCTGGTCGACAACTTTCACGTCGTCGACGAACAGGTGCGCGAGATCCGCGACGACCTGCCGGCGGCCTACTATCGCGAGCTCCCCAAGCTTGCCGGGGGCCATCTCGAGGGCTACCCACGCGTTCTGGGAATCGCGTGG
>DATKBG010000230.1:0-3625 GCA_035514255.1 Acidimicrobiia bacterium | reverse complement strand
CCTGTACACGCAGAGCGTTCATGTGGTAGGCTCTGAGTGTTCGTTCCTGTGGAGGGATACGTGGCAAACGCTGATTTCAATGAGACGACCGGTGCCCGTTTGCGCATCATCAGGCGCCAGCGCGGGCTGTCGCTGCAGGATGTCCAGCGCCTCTCCGGTGGGGAGTTCAAGGCTGCCGTACTCGGTGCTTACGAGCGCGGCGAGCGAAGCCTCTCGGTGCCGCGACTCCATCGGCTGGCTCAGTTCTTCCAGGTCCCCGTGACACGCTTCTTTCCCGCCGAGGACGGCTCCGGCCGTGACGCGGCCACGATGCCCAACTCCGGCGTCAACATCGATCTGAACCGGGTCGAGCGCATGTCGGGGACCGAGTCGGTCATCGTCCAGCGATTCCTCACCTCGATCCAGCGCATGCGGCAGGACTTCAGCAGCAGTGTCCTCACCATCCGCCGCGACGACCTGCGCCTGCTCGCGTTGCTCATCGAGCACAGCGAGGAGGCGTTCGCCGAGCGGATGGAAGAGCTCGGCCTCGCCGTCGACTGATCCGCTCCCGCGGACGGTCGCAGAACAGCGGCCCGTACCAGGTAACCTCATCCTCGTGACGCAGGCATCCCTCACCGAGGTGACGCTGCGCCTTCCGAGCGACCACCACACGCTGGCTCTGCTCGGTGAGCGCGACGCCCACATCCGTCTCATCGAAGAGGCGTTTCCAGACGCGCGCATCGTGGCCCGCGGTGACGAGGTGCGGCTCTCGGGAACCGAGGTCGCCGTGCGCGCGGCGCGCATCGTGATAGAGGAACTGGTCGCGCTGGTGACGGCTGGCCACGCGCTCGGCGAGGAAGGCGTGCGGCGCTCCATCAAGTTGGTGGTCGCCGATGCGGCGCGCCCCACCGAGGTCTTCGGGGACGGAGTCGCCGTGGGCCGGGGGAAGGTGATCCGTCCGAAGACGCTCAATCAGAAGCACTACGTGGACGCGATCCGACGCAACACGGTGGTGTTCGGCATTGGTCCCGCCGGCACGGGGAAGACCTATCTGGGCATGGCACTCGCCGTGGCCGCCTTGCACGCCGGCTCGGTCAACCGACTGGTACTGACCCGGCCCGCCGTCGAGGCGGGTGAGCGTCTCGGTTTCTTGCCCGGCGACATGGCGGCCAAAGTCGACCCGTACTTGCGGCCGCTCTATGACGCCCTGTACGAGATGCTCGGCCCGGAGGAGACCCACCGGCTCATGGACCGCGGAACCATCGAGGTCGCCCCGCTGGCATACATGCGAGGCCGCACCATCAATGACGCCTTCATCGTGCTCGACGAGGCGCAGAACACCTCTCCCGAGCAGATGAAGATGTTCCTCACCCGACTCGGCTTCAACTCGAAGATGGTGATCACCGGGGATGTCACCCAGGTGGACCTGCCCGCCGGCAAGGCATCGGGTCTTCGCCAGGTTCGCGACATCCTCGCCGACCTCCCGGAGGTCGCCTTCGTGACCCTGACCGCTGAAGACGTGGTGAGGAATCGGATCGTCGCCACGATCGTCGAGGCGTATCGGCGACACGAAGAGCAACCCGCAGAACGATGAGAATCCAGAAGCGGCTCTCGGGGGCAGTCAAGTTCGGCATCCTGGTCATGGCGGTGGTATTCACCGCCCTTGGCCTGAACATCGGCCGGGAGACGACGCCCGACGTGCCGGTGCTGCGCGTCGGCGAACCGGCGCCACAGACGTTCGTGGCCACCCGCATGGTCACCGTCATCGACGAGGAGGAGACCGCCCGACAGCGTCAAGCCGCCTCGGCGGCAGTCGCCGACATCTACTCCTTCAACCAAGAGGCCACGCAACTCGCCCTCAGCGACATCAGCCGGTTCTTCAACGAGGCGCAGCGGGTGGCTCGCTTGCCGGTCGAAGAGGAACCCACCGACACCACCGAACCCACCGACACCACCGAACCCGGGGAGGACACCGGCGACGAGGAGACGACGACCACGGCGGCACCGGAACCGCCGCCCCGAAGCGAGCAGGCCGCCGAGCTCCGAGCCCTCTACGTCCTCGTCCGCGAGGAGACCATCGACACCATGGTCGACATCGTCAACGACGACCCGGCTCGGGAAGCGGCCGGCGAAGAGGCTGTCCTGCCGATCATCCGTCAGTACACGATCAACACGGCGCAAAATTTACTCACCGAGGGCATCACCGTGGTGGAGTTGAACGATGCTCGTGCCGCCATCGTCAACAACCCGCCCCTGTTACCGCTGGTACCGGACGACCTCCACGAGGCCGCTCGACCTGCGGTCGCCGATCTGGTCGCCAACTTCCTAAGGGCCAACGAAGAGCTCGACACCGAGGCGACCCGGGAGGCACGGGAGGCCGCCGCAGCGGCGGTGCGCGATGCCGAGGTCGAGTACCAGCCGGGGCGCGTCGTCGTCCGGGTGGGCGACCTGGTGCAGCCGGTGCACCTGGCTGCGATCCAGGAGATGGGCCTGCTGACGCCTCCCGAAGTGAATGAGGGCCTGCGGGCCACGAGCCTGATCGCCGCCATCGTGGTGCTCCTGGGGGCCGTCTTCCTGGCACGGGTCGCCGGGGAGTATTGGCGCTACCCCCGTCTCGTCGGGCTGTTCTCGCTGCTCATCGTGCTCGCTGCGGTCGCCAGTCGGGTGCCTGCCCTGGTTGCCCGAGACCGCATAGAACTCGGCTTCCTGCTGCCCGCCGCGCTGTTCGGGTATCTGGCGGCCAACCTGTTCGACACGCGGGTCGCCGCCTTCATGGCGGTGCCGGTGAGTGCGTTCACCGGCCTGGTCACCGCCGACATCGCCCTCACCGTGTTCGCCGGCCTCGCCACGCTCGCACCGATCCCGTTGGTGTCGGCGGTGGCGTCGCGTTCCCAACTCAACATGGCCGTCGTGTTCTCGGCGGCCATGCAGGTGCCCATCGCGGCGGCCCTCGCCTGGAGGTTCTACGGCGAGGATGCGATATCGCTGTCGGTGATCTGGGGATTCATCGGGGGCATCATCGCTGGCGTGGTCGCCCTTGGTATCCTCCCCTTCCTCGCCACCTCGTTCGCCATCACCACCACCCAGACCCTGCTCGATCTCACCGACCGCAACCATCCAGCCCTGCGCCGGATCGAGGAGGTGGCGCCGGGCACCTTCAATCACTCGATCCTGGTCGGGAGTCTGGCTGACACGGCGGCTCGCGCCATCGGCGCCAACCCACTCCTGGCGAGGGCGATGGCCTACTACCACGACCTCGGCAAGACCGAGCAGCCACGGTTCTTCGTGGAGAACCAGTTCGGGGTCACCAACCCTCACGATCGGCTCCCGCCGATCGAGTCGGCCCGGATCATCCGTCGGCATGTGGCGGACGGTCTCAAGCTGGCCCGCGAGTATCGGATCCCGGCGGATGTGGCGCAGGGAATCCTCACCCACCACGGCACCAGCCTGATGCGGTTCTTCTTCCACAAGGCTCGCGAAGCGGACGGGGATCAGGTCAACCCTGCCGACTTTCGCCACCGCGGTCGCAAGCCAAAGACCAAGGAGATGGTGATCGTCATGCTCGCCGATGCCACCGAGGCTGCAGCCCGGTCGCTCGCCCAGGATGAGGACCCGACCTCGGAGGGCATCCGTCGCAAGGTCGAGT
>DATKBG010000229.1:0-2825 GCA_035514255.1 Acidimicrobiia bacterium | reverse complement strand
GACGCCGTCTTCGCTGCCTTCGCGGCCGGGCTCCTCACACGCATGCGGCCACGCGAGCTGCCGCCGGTGCTGCTGGCCATCGAGGAGATGGGCGGCTCCGGGTAGACTCCACCTGAGTGTCAGGCTGTCGGTGTCCGGCGGCTTGGCTCGTAGACTCACTGCCCATCCGTCGTGGGTGTGGCATTCATGCGAACTGCCGGTCGCCGGACATGGAGCGGACCGACCGGTGTGACTTCATAGGAGCGTGGTAAGCGCCCCCACTCAGGCGTGTCCACCGGCCGGCCCGGAGCGTCACCCCTGATCAGGAGGCAACACCGGAGATGATCGTCATCGGCGTCGATTCGCACAAGCGCACCCATACCGTGGTGGCCGTCGATCCGACTGGTCGCAAGCTGGCCGAGAAGACGGTGGCCGCCATCAGTGCTGGCCACCTCGAGCTCGTGCGCTGGGCCGGCCGGTTCGAGGCACGCACCTTCGCCCTCGAGGACTGCCGCCACCTGAGCCGTCGGCTGTCGACCGACCTGCTGGGCGCCGGCGAGGCGGTGGTGCGGGTGCCACCCAAGCTCATGGCCGGCGCCCGGCGCAGTTCGCGCGAGCCGGGCAAGAGCGATCCGATCGACGCCCTGGCCGTGGCCCGGGCGGCCCTGCGCGAGGATCTGCCGGTCGCCACCCTCGACGGCGCCGAGCGTGACGTTCGCCTCCTGGTCGACCACCGCGAGGACCTGGTCGCCGAACGGACGCGGGCCCAGAATCGGCTGCGTTGGCATCTCCACGAGCTCGATCCGGGCTCCGAGCCGGTCGCCCGTGGCCTGGACCGTGCGGTCGTCCTGGCCGCCCTCGAGCGCGACCTCGCCGCATCCGCCGGAACGGTCGGCCGCATCGCCCGCGAGCTGGTCGTCCGGATCCGGGAGCTGACCGCCACGATCAACCAGCTCGAGCGCGAGATCGGTCGTCTGATCGCCGACCTTGCTCCGTCGCTCCTGGCGCTCAGCGGCTGCGGGCGGTTGACCGCCGCCAAGCTCGTCGGCGAGACCGCCGGGATCGGTCGCTTCCGGTCGCGGGCCGCCTTCGCTCGCCACAACGGCAGCGCGCCGCTGCCGGTCTGGTCGGGCAACACCGAGCGCCATCGGCTCAGTCGGACCGGCAACCGCCAGCTGAACGTGGCCCTGCACCGAATCGCGATCACCCAGCTCCAGCGCGAGGGGCCCGGCAAGACGTATCTCGAGCACCGTCGCGCCCGGGGCGACACCAAGACCGAAGCGATCCGAGCCCTCCGCCGCAGGATCAGTGATGAGGTCTTCCGCCGGATGCGCCACGATGAAGCCGCCAGAGCTGCTGGACCCACCGGTCTGGCGGCCGCGGCTTGACATAGGAGCTTCGCGTGTCCAGCTCGGTACTGACGCTCATCCTGGCCGGGGGCGAGGGGGAGCGCCTGAGCATCCTCTCGCAGGTGCGGGCCAAGCCGGGCGTGCCGTTCGGCGGGAAGTACCGGATCATCGACTTCGCCCTGAGCAACACGGTGAACTCGGGCCTGACCGACGTCGGCATCCTGACCCACTACGCTCCGCGGTCGCTGATCGACCATATCGGCGTCGGGCGCCCATGGGACCTCGACCGAAGCCGTGGAGGCGTGGCGCTGCTCCAGCCGTTCATCGGGCGGGGACGTGCTCGCGACTGGTACCGGGGGACCGCCGACGCGGTGCTCCAGAACCTGGACTTCATCGATGACCGCGCCCCCGAGCTGGTGCTCGTGCTGGCCGGCGACCACATCTACAAGATGGACTACCGCCCGTTCATCGAGATGCACCGCGAGACCGGCGCCGAGGTGACCTGCGCCGTGCGCACCGTGCCGATCGAGGAGGCCCATCGGTTCGGCATCCTCGACGTTGCCCGGGACGGCCGGGTGACCGCGTTCATCGAGAAGCCGGCAAATCCACCATCCAACCTCGTCAGCATGGGTGTCTACGTCTTCAGCTGGCCCGCAATGCGTGACCTGCTCAACCCCGACCGGGTCGACTTCGGGCGAGACGTCCTGCCCTGGATGGTCGAGCAGGGCCGCCGGGTCTACGCCTACGAGTTCGCCGGCTACTGGCAGGACGTCGGCACCGTCGAGGCCTACTGGCAGACCAGCCTGGACCTGCTCACCGACGATCCGGGCATCGAACTCAACGACCTCGGCTGGCTGATCTACACCAAGAGCGAGGAGCGGCCACCGGCCCGCCTCGGTCCCGGCGCGAGCGTCAGCCGATCGATGATCAGCCACGGCTGCGTGATCGACGGCACCGTCGAGCGAAGCGTGCTGTCGCCGGGGGTCCGCGTCGCCGCGGGCGCGGTGGTGCGCGAATCGATCGTCATGTTCGACGCGGTGGTCGAGGAGGGCGCCACGCTCGACCGGGCGATCGTGGACAAGGAGGCCCGGATAGGCGCGGGGGCGACGGTCGGAATGGGGGACGATCTGCGTCCGAACCGGGACGAGCCGGAGCGGCTGTACGCGGGTATCACCCTGGTCGGCAAGCGCGCACACGTTCCCAAGGGTGTCGAGATCGGCCGCAACTGCCGGATCGACCCGACCGTGGGGGTCGCCGACTTCGCCCGGCGCAAGCGGATCCGATCGGGGGAGACGGTGGCCGCTCGCGCGAGCGCACCTCGTTCGTGAGCGTGACGGAGCAGCCGCCGCCGATCGACCGCTGGCTGGACGAGCTGGGGATCGCGGTGGTGGCCGCGAGCGGTGGTGCCGGCGAGCCTGCGCTCACCCGCGACGTGGTGATCGACGGCCTGCGCCGCCACGACCTGCGGGTGACAGTGGCGTGGGTGGCCGGGGTCGG
>DATKBG010000228.1:0-14169 GCA_035514255.1 Acidimicrobiia bacterium | reverse complement strand
CGCCGCATCTGCGTCGTTCTCCAGCCCGGTGTCGCACCCGGCAAACACCCTGGTGATGGGCCCGGGCGGGTACCGATTCGCCGACTACCTGAGGGTGGGTCTCCCGCTCACCGGCGTCGTCTTCGCCATCACGATGGTGATGGTGCCGGTGATCTGGCCTTTTTGAGACCGCCTGGCGGCGGCGCAATTCGCGAATCGCAATTCGCAATTCGCGTACTTGGTACCAAGTACTTAGTACGTCGTCGGCGGGCTACCGCCGGCGACTCTGATTACTCGTCGTCTTCGTCCTTCTCCTCGGCGACGGCGACCCCTCCACCGAGGGATGCCAGCCACTCGGCCGGGTTCTCCGGCATACCCTCGGCCGCCGACTCGCCGGCGCCCTCGCCGAACAGCGCATGGGCGCTGACCACGGTGGCGCCCGGCAACGACGGCTGCACCGACTGGTACTGGTCGGCGCCGGTGCCTGCCGGGATCAGCTTGCCGATGATGACGTTCTCCTTGAGGCCGCGCAGGAAGTCGGAGCGACCCTGCAACGCCGCCTCGGTGAGCACCCGGGTCGTCTCCTGGAAGGAAGCGGCCGACAGCCACGAGTCGGTGGCCAGCGACGCCTTGGTGATACCCATCAGCTCGGGGCGTCCCTCTGCGGGCTTCTTGCCTTCGCCAACGAGTTCCTTGTTGGCCGCCCGGAACTCCTGCGCATCGACCAACTCGGCCGGTAGGTACTGCGAATCACCCGGGTTGACCACCCGAACGCGGCGCAGCATCTGACGGACGATGAGCTCGATGTGCTTGTCGTGGATGTCGACACCCTGGCTGCGATACACCTCCTGGACCTCGTCCACGAGGTAGCGCTGGCAGGCGCGCACACCCATGATCTCGAGCACTTCCTTCGGGTCGAGCGGACCCTCGGTGAGTGGAGTGCCCGGCTCGATCTCGGCACCGTCGCGCACCTTGACCCGGGCACGACGGGTGATCGGATAGGCGACCTCGTCGTCCTTGCCTACCACGACGATGCGACGGCCTTCCTCGTCGTCGACCATCTTGATCACGCCGCCGATCTCCGAGATCGGCGCCTTGCCCTTCGGTGACCGCGCTTCGAAGAGCTCGGTCACGCGGGGGAGGCCGTGGGTGATGTCCTCACCGGCGACGCCACCGGTGTGGAAAGTACGCATCGTCAGCTGCGTCCCCGGCTCGCCGATCGACTGGGCCGCCATGATGCCGACTGCTTCGCCCGGCTCGACCATGCGACCGGTGGCGAGGCTGAGGCCGTAGGAGGCCCGGCTCACCCCGAAGCGTGCCTGGTCGGTGAGCGGCGAGCGCACCCGAACCTCGGTCACCTCGGTTGCCGCCTGGATCGCCACAAAAGCCTCGCGGTCCACGAGCTCACCGGCGCGCAACTTGATGCCCGAGGCCGACTCGACGAGCGAGCGACCCACCTTGACGTCCTCGGCGAGCACCCGGCCGTACAGCCGGTTGCGCAGATGACGAAGCGGCTCGGCGCCTTCCTCCTCGCGCACCTTGATGGTGATACCCGCGTCCTCGGATTCCTCGTCGTAGATCAGCAGTTCCTGCGAAACATCCACCAACCGACGGGTCAGATACCCGGAGTCGGCGGTCCGCAGCGCGGTGTCGGCGAGACCCTTGCGGGCTCCGTGCGTCGAGATGAAGTATTCGAGCACCGACAGGCCCTCACGGAAGTTCGCCTTGATCGGCCGTGGGATGATGTCACCGCGCGGGTTGGCCACCAGACCACGCATACCGGCGATCTGGCGCACCTGCATGATGTTTCCGCGGGCACCGGATCTCACCATCATGTCGATGGGGTTGAACCGCTCCTCCTTGAGGCTCACCTCTAGCGCTTCCTTCACCTTGTCGGTGGCGCTCGTCCAGATGTCGATCAACTCCTGGCGGCGTTCCGCCTCGGTGATGATGCCGTTCTGGTACAGGTCCTCGACCTTGGCGGCCTCCGCTTCGAACGAGTCGAGGATCTGCTGCTTCTCCGGCGGGGTCTTGACGTCCTCGAGGCCGATGGTGAGCCCGGCGCGGGTCGCATAGCGGAAGCCGAGTTCCTTGATCGTGTCGAGCAGGAACTCCACCTGCGACTTGTCGTAGCGAGCGATGACCTCCTCGATCAGCACGCGCAGGTCCGACTTGAGTACGACGCCGTTGACGTAGGGGAAACCGTCGGGCATGGCACCGTTGATCAGTGCCCGACCGAGAGTGGTCTCGTACGGCTTGGTGGCATCGACCGGCTCCTCGGGAACGAGTTCGCCGAGGTGACGGCGCATCTCGGAGTAGAGCTCGGGATCGCCGGCCAGTTCGCCGACTCGCAAGCGAATCGGGGCGTGAAGTCCGAGCTCACCCAGGTCGTAGGCCATCTCGGCCTCGTCGATGCTCTCGAACACTCTGCCGGCGCCCGGCGCATCCTCGACCAGCTCCGACAGGTAGTAGATGCCGATGACCATGTCCTGGCTCGGCGTGACGATCGGACGACCGCTCGCCGGCGACAGCACGTTGTTGGTCGACAGCATGAGCACCCGGGCCTCGGCCTGGGCCTCGGCCGACAACGGTAGGTGGACCGCCATCTGATCGCCGTCGAAGTCGGCGTTGAACGCCTCACACACCAGCGGGTGGATCTGGATCGCCTTTCCTTCCACCAGGATCGGCTCGAAGGCCTGGATGCCGAGACGGTGCAGCGTGGGAGCGCGGTTGAGCATCACCGGGTGCTCCTTGATCACGTCGGCGAGGACGTCCCACACCTGCGGGCGATGCCGCTCCACCATGCGCTTGGCCGCCTTGATGTTCTGGGCCAGGTCGAGGTCGACGAGCTTCTTCATCACGAACGGCTTGAACAGCTCGAGGGCCATCGCCTTGGGCAGCCCGCACTGGTGGAGCCGCAACTGCGGTCCGACCACGATGACCGAACGGCCCGAGTAGTCGACGCGCTTGCCGAGGAGGTTCTGACGGAACCGTCCCTGCTTGCCCTTGAGCATGTCGGAGATCGACTTGAGCGGCCGGCTGCCCGGTCCGGTCACGGCGCGGCCGCGGCGACCGTTGTCGAACAGGGCGTCGACGGCCTCCTGCAGCATGCGCTTCTCGTTGTTGACGATGATCTCGGGAGCACCCAGCTCGAGAAGTCGCTTGAGCCGGTTGTTGCGGTTGATCACGCGGCGGTACAGGTCGTTGAGGTCGCTGGTGGCGAACCGCCCACCGTCGAGCTGCACCATCGGCCGCAGATCCGGTGGGATCACCGGGACCGCCTGGAGGATCATCGCCTCGACACTGTTGGTGCCCTGGGCGAACGGCGTCACCACGCGCAGTCGCTTGGTGGCGCGCTGGCGCTTCTGCGCCGAATTGCCCTCGAGATCCTCGTTGAGTTGGACGATCTCGGCGTCCAGGTCGAGACGGCCGAGCAGATCCCTGATCGCCTCGGCGCCCATGCCTCCCTCGAAGTACTCCTCGTAGCGGTCTCGGACCTCACGCCACAGCTGCTCGGACTCGACGAGGTTCTTGACCTTCATCCCGCGGAAGAAGTCGTAGGCCTCGCGCACCAGCTCCACCTCGTACTCGGAGCGCTCGCGGCGATCCTTGACCTCGCGCTCCGCCTCGCGGCGGGCCGCCGAAATCTCCTGCGCCTTGGCCCCGGCCTCCTCCATCTGCTTGAGCTCGTGCTCGAGGCGCTCCAGGCGGGCGGCCTCCCACTCCTCGAACTCCTTGTTGATGATCCCCACCTCGGTGGTGGTGGCCTCTTCGAGTTCGCCGAGATCCTTGTGCCGCTTGTCCTCGTCCACATGGGTGATCAGATAGGCGGCGAAGTAGATGACCTTCTCCAACTCCTTGGGCGACATGTCGAGCAGGTAGCCGAGACGGCTGGGGACGCCCTTGAAGTACCAGATGTGGGTGACCGGCGCGGCTAGCTCGATGTGACCCATCCGCTCGCGACGCACCTTGGCCCGCGTGACCTCGACCCCGCAGCGCTCGCAGATCACACCGCGGAAACGGACGCGCTTGTACTTGCCGCAGTAGCACTCCCAGTCGCGGGTGGGGCCGAAGATGCGCTCGTCGAAAAGACCGTCCTTTTCCGGCTTGAGGGTCCGATAGTTGATGGTCTCCGGCTTCTTCACTTCGCCATGCGACCAGCCGCGGATCTGGTCCGCGGTGGCCAGGCTGATCTTCAGCTCATCGAAATACTGCGCCACCCGTGCTCCTCTGTGCTCCGTCGTCGATCTCGGTCACTACTTGTCGTCGGCTGCTCGCCGTCAGTCCCCCCGCTCGGGACGAGAGATGTCGATCCCCAGCGACTCCGCGGTGCGGAAAGCGTCGTCGTCGAGCTCGCGGAGCTCGACCTCCTCACCAGCCGAGAGCATCTCGACGTTGAGGCACAGGCTCTGCATCTCCTTGATGAGCACCTTGAACGACTCGGGGATGCCCGGCTCGGGAATGTTCTCCCCCTTGACGATCGCCTCGTACACCTTGACCCGGCCGCGGACGTCGTCGGACTTGATGGTGAGCAGCTCCTGCAGGGCGTAGGCCGCGCCATAAGCCTCGAGAGCCCACACCTCCATCTCACCGAAACGCTGACCGCCGAACTGGGCCTTACCACCGAGCGGCTGCTGGGTGATCATCGAGTACGGGCCGGTCGACCTGGCATGGATCTTGTCGTCCACCAGGTGGAGCAGCTTCAAGATGTAGAGGTAGCCGATGGTGATCGGCTGATCGAACGGCAGGCCGGTACGGCCGTCGTACAGGATCGCCTTGCCGGCATCGTTGATCATCCTGTCGCCATCGGCGTTGGGCAGCGAGTTGGCCAGCACGCTGCCGATCTCCACGTCGGTAGCGCCGTCGAACACCGGCGTCGCCACATTGGTCCATGGCTTGGCCCCTCCGGCCGCATCGCTGGTGCCCTTGAACTCGGTCCAACCCTGAGCCGCCGCCCAGCCGAGATGGGTCTCGAGCACCTGGCCCAGGTTCATGCGCGACGGTACGCCGAGAGGTGACAGGATGATGTCGACCGGCGTCCCGTCCTCGAGGAACGGCATCTCCTCCTCGGGGAGGATCTTGGCGATGATGCCCTTGTTGCCGTGTCGGCCGGCGAGCTTGTCGCCCTCTGAAATCTTGCGCTGCTGGGCGACATACACCTGCACCATCTCGTTGACTCCGGGGAGCAACTCGTCACCGTTCTCCCGGCGGAAGACTCGAACATCGATCGCCTTGCCCTGCTCGCCGTGCGGCACCTTGAGAGACATGTCGCGAACCTCACGGGCCTTCTCACCGAAGATGGCGCGCAGCAGGCGCTCCTCGGGGGTCAGCTCGGTCTCGCCCTTGGGGGTCACCTTGCCCACGAGATAGTCGCCAGGGCCGACCTCGGCCCCCACGCGGATGATGCCCTCCTCGTCGAGGTCATGGAGGGACTCCTCGGCGACGTTCGGGATGTCCCGGGTGATCTCCTCGGCGCCGAGCTTGGTGTCCCGAGCCTCGATCTCGTACTTCTCGATGTGGATCGAGGTGAGCACGTCCTCCTTGACGAGCCGCTCCGAGAGCACGATGGCGTCCTCGAAGTTGTGGCCCCGCCACGGCATGAAGGCGACCAGCAGGTTCTTGCCGAGCGCCAGCTCGCCGTTCTCGGTGGACGGGCCGTCGGCGATGACATCGCCGGCCTTGACCTTGTCGCCCTCGCGGACCAGCGGCTTCTGATTGATGCTGGTGCCCTGGTTGGAGCGGACGAACTTGCGCAGCGGGTAGTCAACGCGCTTGTTGCCCACCTTGACGGTGATCCGGCGGCCGGTGACCTCGGCGACCACGCCGTCCTCGGTGGCGATGAGCGCCTCACCCGAGTCGCGTGCGACCCGGCCTTCGACGCCGGTCCCGACCAGCGGAGCCTCGGCACGTAGCAGCGGCACTGCCTGGCGCTGCATGTTGGACCCCATGAGGGCGCGGTTGGCGTCGTCGTGCTCCAGGAACGGGATGAGTGATGTGGCCACCGACACCACCTGCTTGGGCGACACGTCCATGTAGTCGACCTGCTTGGCAGTCACGTAGTCCACCTCGCCGCCCAGACGGCGTACCAGCACACGCTTCGACTTGAAGGTGCTGTCCTGGTTGAGTTCGGCGTTCGCCTGCGCGATGACGAACCGCTCCTCCTCGGAGGCGGTCAGGTAGTCGATCTGCTTGGTGACCTTCCCATCGACCACCCGGCGGTAGGGCGTCTCGATGAAGCCGAAACGGTTGACCTGGGCGTACGAGGCGAGGGAGCCGATGAGACCGATGTTCGGGCCCTCCGGAGTCTCGATCGGGCACATGCGCCCGTAGTGGGAGGAGTGGACGTCTCGGACCTCGAAGCCGGCGCGCTCACGCGACAGGCCTCCCGGGCCGAGCGCCGAAAGCCGGCGACGATGGGTGAGCCCGGCGAGGGGGTTCGGCTGGTCCATGAACTGGCTCAACTGGCTGGTGCCGAAGAACTCCTTGATCGAAGCCACCACGGGACGGATGTTGATCAGGCTCTGCGGCGTGATCGCCTCGGGATCCTGCGTGGTCATCCGCTCGCGCACTACGCGCTCCAAGCGGCTGAGTCCCACCCGAATCTGGTTCTGGATCAGCTCGCCGACGGTGCGGACCCGCCGGTTGCCGAAGTGGTCGATGTCGTCGGCGCTGTAGCCGGCGGCGCCCTCGTCGAGCTTCACCAGGTAACGAATCGTGTCGAGGATGTCCTCCTGCGACAGCAGCCCGAGGGTCTTGGCGCGGTAGGCCTCGATGTCGTCGAGGTCGCTCACCTTCATCGCACGGTCGAACTTCTGATTGATCTTGTACCGACCGACGCGGGTCAGGTCGTAGCGCTTCGGGTTGTAGAAGAGCGTGTTGACCAGACTGCGTGCCGACTCGATCGTGGTGAGCTCGCCGGGCCGCAACTTGCGGTACAGATCGAGGAGAGCCTCGTCGCGGTCCTCGGTGGTGTCCTTCTCCAGGGTCTCGGCGATCACCGGAGCCCCGTCGAAGAGAGCGAGCAGCTCCTCGTCGGTCTGCGCGAAGTCGAGGGCCCGCAGGAAGGTGGAAACCAGCTGTCGGCGTTTGCGGTCGACGCGCACGCCGAGAGTGCCCTTCTTGTCGATGTCGAACTCGAGCCAGGCGCCGCGGCCCGGGATCACCTTGGAGCTGACCAGGTCGCGGTCCGAGGTCCGGTCCGTGGAGATGTCGAAGTAGACCCCGGGGGAACGAACCAGCTGACTCACGACGACGCGCTCGGTGCCGTTGATGATGAACGTGCCGTTGGGGGTCATCATCGGGAAGTCGCCGAGGAAGACCTGCTGTTCCTTGATCTCACCGGTCTGCATGTTCTGGAACCGCGCGGTGACGAACAGCGGATGTGAATAGGTGTTGTCGTGCTCCTTGGCGTCCTCGATCTTCTGCTCGACGGAAGCGCCGGGACTCGGATCCTCGAAACGATGGTCGGACAGCTCCAGGCGGAGAGTGCCGGTGAAGTCCTCGATCGGCGAAACCTCTTCGAAGATCTCCTTCAGGCCACGCTCGAGGAACCACTGGAAGGAGTCGTGCTGTACGGCGAGTAGGTCGGGTAGGGGCAGTACTTCAGGAATCTTTGCGAACGAAATTCGCTCGCTGCGCGCACGGGCCAAAGGACGGTCCCTCCTCGATCAACGACGTTTGGGCAGGCTGGTTTCAACGGCTAGCCATCCACCAGCGTAGGGCACCCTGGAGACGACGAAAAACCAGGATAGCACGCGGCTACCCCAGTTCGGCAAAGCCGACGGAGACGAGAACCTCGTGTTCCCTCTTTCTATTTCCGACCCCCGAAACATACTCCTACGAGCGGGCGTGGTCAAGGAGCTATCGGAGGCTCCGGCGAGGCCGGAGCCGGTAACTGGTACTTGGTACTTGGTACCCCGCCGGGGCTAGCCCCGGCGGGTGCGGGTTCTCAGAACACCCGGAGCGGCTTCTTGGCTTTGATGATCACCGAGTCCATGCCTTCGGCGGCCTGGTTCGTCGGGTCGAGGCAAGTGGGCGTGGTTTCGAATCGCACCCGAGCACCACGACTTCGTCCGCTCCGTCCTCGACCGCGACACCGCTCCCGCCTGACCGGGACGCGAAACGGGGCGGGCTGGCGCCCGCCCCGTTCCTTTTCTCGTAGCGGTACGCGCTACTTGAGCTCCACCGTGGCGCCGACGCCCTCGAGGGCGGCCTTCGCCTTCTCGGCGTCCTCCTTGGATACCCCCTCCAGCACGGGAGAGGGTGCCTCGTCGACCAGGGCCTTTGCCTCCTTGAGGCCGAGGCTCGTGATCGCACGGACCTCCTTGATGACCTTGATCTTCTCGGCGCCCACCGCGGCGAGGACGACGTCGAACTCGTCCTGCTCCTCTTCCGCCGCAGCGCCACCACCGGCGGGGGCGGCAGCCGCCATGGCCGCCATCGGGGCGGCTGCGGTCACGTCGAACTTCTCCTCGAACTGCTTGAGGAACTCTGACAGCTCGAGCACGCTCATCTGAGCGAACGTCTCGAGCAGGTCCTCACTGCTCTTTTTCCCTGCCATCGTCTATTCCTCCTCGGCCTTCTCGGCCGCGTCATCGTCACTGGATTCGTCGGAATCGTCGCTGTCGTCACTCGAGTCGTCGCTCGACGCAGAGCCGTCGGCATCAGCCGCGGATTCCGCCGCCGCCTCCGCTACTGGCGCGACCTCGGTCTCCGCTTCCGCGGCGGGCGCCTCCTCGGCTGCCGGCTCATCTGCAGTTGGCTGCTCTTCGGGAGCTTCCGGGGCCCGATCTATGAGCTGCTGGACCATCGTGGCCAGTGCCCGCGGCATTGCGGCCAGCAGGCCTGCCATCGTCGCCATGGGAGCCTGGAACGCTCCGGCGATCTTGGCGAGCAGCACCTCACGGGGCTCGATGTCGGCGAGTTCGGTCACCCGTTCCGGAGGCAGGACCTCCGAGCCGAGCAACCCACCCTTGATGACGAGACGCTGGTGATCCCGCGAGAAGTCGCGCAATGCCTTGGCGGCAGCGGCGGCGTCGCCCGAAGCGAAGGCGAGTCCGGTGGGACCCACCAACATTTCCAGCAGATCGTCGTGTCCCAGTTCGGACACGGCGCGCCGGGCGAGGGTCATCTTGACGACCTTGAACTCACCTTCGGCTGCCCTCAGGCCGCGGCGCAGCTTCTGCTGCTCCCCGACCGACAGGCCTGCATACTCGGCGACGAACACAGCCTCCGCGCCTGCGAAGCGCTCCTTGATCTCGGCGACGGCCTCGACTTTCTCGGGTCGTGCCATGGACCGGTCTCCTTGCGTTCGTTCCATTCCTTCAACGACAACGCTCCCGACGGCAGAGCGCGGGAGCGAAGAGAAACCTCGTTCACAACCTGCGCTGGCGCCTTGGCTTTACCCCCATCGGGGACCTGCGGTCTCGGGTCGGGTGTGTTGTCAGCGGCCACTGTAGCGGCCAGTCGATAGTCGCCTGTCGGCCAGCGCTGGAACCGTGCCAAGTACCAAGTACCGCGGCAGCCCCCGGCTGCCGCTCTTTGCTGCCGCTATTTGGGGTCGTCCTTGAGCAAGTCCAGGGTGTTCGGGTCGACCTTGACGCCGGGGCCCATCGTCGACGACAGGGACAGCTTCTTCATGTAGCGGCCCTTGCTCGACGCCGGCTTCGCACGGTTGAGTTCGTCCACCGCGGCGGCGAAGTTCTCGATCAGGCGCTCCTCGTCGAAGGAAACCTTCCCGATGGGCACATGGACGTTGCCGAAGCGGTCGTTGCGGTACTCGACCCGTCCCGACTTGAACTCCTCGACGGTCTTGCCGATGTCGGTAGTCACGGTCCCCGCCTTGGGGTTCGGCATCAACCCGCGAGGGCCGAGCGCCTTGCCGAGCTTGCCTACTTCCGCCATCAGCGATGGGTGTGAGATGGTGACGTCCCAGTCGATGGACTGGGCGCCGCTCTCGATTGACGCCGCCAGGTCGGCGGCTCCAACCAGGTCGGCCCCTGCGGCCTGAGCGGCCTTCGCATCCTCACCCTCGGCGAACACGACGACGCGCACGTCCTTGCCGGTGCCGTGCGGCAGAGACACCGTCCCGCGCACCGCCTGCTCGGCCTGACGGGCGTCGATGCTGAGGTTGAACACCGCGTCGACGGTCTCGTCGAACTTCGCCGTGGCCATCGACTTCACCAGCCGAACCGCATCCGCCGGCTCGTGCATCGCGACCTCGTCGAAGCCCTTGGTGGCGTCCGAGCGCTTCTTACCCATTTCGTTCGTTCCTTCCGTGGTCTACGACGCGCTTCGCGTCTCCCACATCAGAGGTACTTAGTACTTGATACTTGGTACGGCTGAGCGGAGCTCAGCCTTCGACTGTCAGTCCCATCGATCGGGCCGTTCCTTCGATGATCTTCATCGCCGCCTCTATGTCGTTGGCGTTGAGGTCCACCATCTTCGTCTCGGCGATCTCTCGAACCTGCGAGCGGGTCACCTTGCCGACCTTCTCGACATGAGGCTCGGCCGATCCCTTCTCCACACGCGCCGCCTGGCGGAGCATGACCGCCGCCGGCGGTGTCTTGGTGACAAAGGTGAACGACCGGTCCTCGTAGATGGTGATCTCCACCGGGACGATCGTGCCGCTCTGACTCTCGGTCGCCGAGTTGTACTCGCGAACGAAGTCCATGATGTTGACGCCGTGCTGACCCAGTGCCGGACCCACCGGTGGGGCCGGCGATGCCTGACCTGCAGGGATCTGCAGTTTCAGCAGCGCGGCAACTCTCTTGCGTCCCATCGGAATGTCTCCTTGCTCAGAACTTCTGGATCTGCTCGAAGTTGAGTTCCACCGGTGTCTCGCGACCGAAGATGTCGACGAGAACCCGGACCTTCGACTGGTCGAGGTTGATGTCCTCGATGACACCGTTGAAGTCGGCGAAGGGGCCGTCGATGACCCGCACCGTCTCGCTGATCTCCCAGTCGGGCTTGAACCTCGGGGTCTTCTTCTCCTCGTCCTTGCGGACGCCGAGGATGCGCTCCACCTCGCGGCGCGACAGTGGTGTCGGCTTGGTTCCCGACCCGACGAAGCCGGTGACGCCCGGAGTGTTGCGGACAACGCTCCACGACTCGTCGTCCAGGTACATGCGCACGAGGACGTAGCCGGGGAATTGCTTGCGGGGAACGGTCACCTTGCGTCCGGCCTTGATCTCGACGACGTCCTCCATGGGAATGACGATGTCGAAGATCGAGTCCTCCATGTGCATCGACGAGATGCGCGTCGTGAGGTTGGCCTTGACCTTGTTCTCGTAACCACTGTACGAGTGGACCACGTACCAGGAGCCGGGGAGGTCGTACGGGCTGGAGGGAGGCATGACGGGCTCGGTCTCGTCGGCGGCCGGTGTGCCATCGGTCGGCTCGCCGTTGCTGGTCGACGCGGCGGCGGCGTCGTCCGCTGGTGACTCGGCGGTGGCAAGGGCGGTGTCTGGCTGCTCGTCTGCTCCATCGACCTCCGCGGACTCGGTCGCCGGAGCCTCTGCGGCTTCAGCGGCGGTGCCGTCAGCTGCCTCGGCCGTCGCCTCAACGGCCTCGTCGAAGTCGGCGGGAACGGTCATCGGGTCTCCAGGATCCGCAGGATCGCCGGCTTGAGCGTCACGTCGAGTCCGAAGGTGTACAGGGTGACGAACCCGGCTGTGATGAGCGTCACCACGGTGAAGGTGACGACCTGACGGCGCGTCGGCCAGGCGACGCGGCGCAGCTCGGTGCGCACCTCGCCGATGTACTGGCGGAATCCGACGCGCTCCTTGCGCTTGCGCTGACCCACGGCAGCGGCTCGCCGCTCCTTGGCGCGCTTCTCCTCGATCTCCTGGAGTCGCCGCAGCTCTCGATTCATCGTTTCCTCACTCGGTGTCTCGGGACGCCTCTCGGGCAGGGGCGGAGGGACTCGAACCCCCAACCGCTGGTTTTGGAGACCAGTGCTCTGCCAAATTGAGCTACGCCCCTCGGGGTGTTCTTGCCCGCGCAAAAGCCTGGGCACGAACGGCCGGCATTGTAGGACGCGCGTCGGCGGCGTAGGTAATTCGGTGACAGATGGCAGACGGCGGAAGGCAGATGACGCAAGCGCTGGCTACCGGCGCCGGCGGGAGAGCAGGCGGGCCACGAGGGCGACGATCGTGGCGAGGCCGATCAGGCCAACGGCCGAGTACCGGGCCACCGCCCGGGTGACCAGTGGCCGGCGCGGATCAGAACCATCCTGTTCGCCGATGTACGACATCACCCTGGTGGCGAAGCCGGCCGGTGCGGGCAGGGTCTCGGCTCTGAGGTCGGTGAGTTGGCGAGCCATGCCAGCCGTCGAGCGCTCGAGCTGTCGACAACGATCACAACCGGCTCGGTGTCGCTCCAACACGCGGTTCAGTGGTCGGTCGGGCGGCATGGCGGCAATGACCCGACACGGGATCCGCCTCACGATGCCCCCTCCCCGAGTAGTTCCCGCAGGCGCCGCCGGGCCCGGTGCAGTCGAACCTTGGTCGTCGTCTGAGCGATACCGAGTTCGTGGCTCACCTCGGCGTTTGACCAGCCGTACACGTCGCGCAACACGAGGACCACCCGCTGCCCCGGGCTCAACCTGTTGATGGCCTCCGACAGGGCAGCCCTGATCTCGACCATCTCTCCTGCCTGCTCCGGCCCGCGACCGGGCTCGACGATGTCGTCGACGAGCGGCTGGGAGTCATGACGCTGCGCCCGCCTGCGCAGCGTCCATGCCGTGTTGACGGTGATGCGGTGCAGCCAGGTGCCGAGAGCGGCCTCGCCACGGAAGCGCGGCATCGCGCGCCACGCCCGAATCAGCGCCTCCTGGGCGACGTCCTGGGCGAGGTCGGGTCCGACCAGACGCACAGCGAGCGTGTACACGGTGTCGCGGTACCTCCACACGAGCTCACCGAAGGCATCATGGTCACCGTTGCGAGCGAGCTCGATCAACTCCTCTTCGCTGCGTTGGACCCAACCGGAGCTCATGGCGTTACCCGGGCGGTCCCGGTGATCAACCGCTCGCTTCCTGCATCGAGGACGAGGTCGAGATCGGTGCCGGTCTCGGCTCGCTCGGCGACGGTCCCGGTCACTGCCGCCGGGACAGCCGGACGCAGTGCCTTCCGGAACCGCACCGTGAGCGACTGCAGCGGCAGGTTGGCCGTCGAGTACCGCGCCGCCAGCTGGCCCATCCAGGCGGTCATCAAGAGACCGTGGACGATCGTGCCGGGGAGTCCGGCGGCGACCGCCGACCAGTGGTCCCGGTGGATCGGATTCCAGTCGCCGGAAGCGGCGGCGTAACGAACCAGATCGAGCCGCGACGCGCCGACCCGCATCGGCTCCAATGCCTCACCCACCCCGGGGAGCGGCAGCGAGCCACCGGGCGGATCATGGGGAGGACGCTCGGATGCGGGAGGTTCCTTCTCCTCCGCCGCAGCGGCCGCGGCCTCGGTAGACAGGAGGAACTGCGCCGACCCGGAGAGCCACGGCACGCCGTCGGAGGAGGCCGACACTTCGAACGAGACCAGGTTGAGCCCGGCTCGCTGCCGCGCCGCACCGACCCTTCCCACGACGTCGATGGTCGCGCCGACCAAAGCGGGCCGCGTCCATTCGAAACGCTGCTCCGAGTGGATCAAGGACCGGGTGAACGGCACCACCCTGGGGTCCTCGAGAAACCTCGGCGCCACCGCGAACAGGGAGGCATTGGCGAACGACGGTGGGACCACCGACGCCCAGCGGTCGGGATCGTCACCGGTGGCAACGACAAACTCTGCGACCCGGTCCGGAGTCGGTTCGATCGGGACCGGCCCGTACTCCTCACCGACCAGGTCGTCGAGACCGGTCATGTCATGACGCTGCTAACGAGTCTCTCGATGCGCCGTGTGCTGGCGGCACCATCGGCAGAACTTCTTGAGCTCGAGGCGATCACGGGTGTTGGTCTTGTTCTTGACGGTCACGTAGTTGCGCCGCTTGCATGTGTCACACGCGAGCGTGATCGGCGGCCTCTTGTCGCTTGGCATGTTGCTTGGAAGTCCTTATCTGTGGTTTCTACCGATCCGTCACCCGGAAGGTACTTGGCACCTGGTACTTGGTATCGGCTACCGCGCTATCGGTCTGGCTGTTGGCTGTGAGCTGTCGACTGCTCGAACCGCCCGTGGCGATTGCTTCGTGCCTCTCGCTACTCGC
>DATKBG010000227.1:0-3806 GCA_035514255.1 Acidimicrobiia bacterium | reverse complement strand
AGGTACTGCGCCACCCCGAGCGCGGCGACCAGTTGCCGGTGCTCGCTGCCGTGGGACCGATGCAGTTCGAGGTGACCGTGCATCGCCTGGAATCCGAGTATGGGGCGACCACCCAGCTGGGCGACACGCCATACCAGGTCGCTCGCCGCACCGATCAGGCGAGCGCCGCCGTGCTGGCCAAGGTCCGCGATGTCGAGGTGCTCACCGGGGCCGGCGGCACCCTGTTCGCCCTCTTCAGGCACCACTCGCGCGTGGACGCGGTCCTCCGGGATCATCCCGAGCTGGTGCTCGACGAGTCGGTGGCTTAGTCAGGCCGATGGCGGCCATGCCCTGTGCGGCTGCTACTGTTCCGCTCGGCCCGGACCAGTGTCAGGGCCGCTTTCCCATGAGAGACACGCAAACCATCGTCGCCGAGCACGGCACGCACGCCACGGACACCGGTTCGCCGGAAGTCCAGGTGGCGCTGCTTAGCGAACGCATCAACCACCTCACCGAGCATCTGCGGACCCATGCAAAGGATCACCACAGTCGGCGAGGTCTGTTGTTGATGGTCGGCCGCCGTCGGCGCCTCCTCAACTACCTGCGAGATCAGGACGTTGAGCGGTATCGCGCCCTGATCGCCCGTCTCGGCTTGCGCCGCTGACGCGCTGAATCGGCATAGACACCGCGTTTCTGCTGTCATTGGGGGAGACACACGCAATGGAGAGCACTGTCAGTTGCTAGTTGCCACCTCTCGAGTCTCCTCGAGGTGTGACCACTGGTAATTGGCCCCGCTCTCCCAGACAGACTGAGAGAGAACAAGTGTCCGAACACTCCGTAACCGGTGCCGTTGGTGCCGTCGAATTCGAGTTCAGTACCGGCCGCCTCGCCCGTCTCGCCGATGGTGCCGTGGTGGTCAAGGTCGGCGGCACCGAGGTGCTGGCCACCGCCGTAGGCAACAGGAGCCTGCGCGAGGGGGTCGACTTCTTCCCCCTGACCGTCGACGTGGAAGAGAAGATGTACGCCGTCGGGAAGATCCCGGGCTCATTCTTCCGTCGTGAGGGCCGCGCCACCGAGCGCGCCATCCTCACCTGCCGTCTGATTGACCGGCCGCTGCGCCCGTCGTTCCGTGACGATTACCGGTCCGAGACCCACATCATCGTCACGGTGATGTCGGTCGACGAGGCCAACCCCTACGACGTGATCGCCCTCAACGCCGCTTCGGCCGCGCTGACGGTGAGCCCGATCCCCTTCGAGGGACCGATCGGCGGCGTTCGCCTGGCCTACTCGAATGGCGAGTGGATCCCGATGCCGACGTTCGAGCAACTGGCGGAGTCGGTTTTCGACCTGGTCGTCGCCGGCAAGCGCAACAGCGAAGGCGGCGTCGACATCGCCATGGTCGAGGCCGGAGCCACCGAGGAGGCACTGCGCCTCATCGAAGGCGGCCAGGCACCCACCGACGAGGCGGCGATCGCCAAGGGACTCGAAGAGGCCCGTGCCTACATCGGCCAGCTCATCGACCTCCAGTTGGAGCTCCGCAGCAACGTGGAGATCACCGAGGTCGAATGGCCGGTCGCCATCGACTACAGCGACGAGGTGTTCGCCAAGATCGACGCGGCCGCCCGGCCCCGTCTGGCCGAGGTGTTCACCATCGCCGACAAGAAGGCCCGCAACACCGCCGAAGGCGAAGCCAGGGACGCGGTCTTCGAGGAACTCGGCATCGCGTCGGACTCCGAGGGCTTCGGTGAGGCGAAGAAGGCGTTCAAGTCGCTCGCCAAGTCGGTGATGCGTGAGCGCGTCATCAACGACGGCGTGCGCCTCGATGGTCGCGACGCCACCACGGTGCGCCCCATCGAGGTCGACACCGGGCTGCTCGCCTCCGCCCACGGTTCAGCGCTGTTCCAGCGTGGCGACACGCAGGTGCTCAATGTGACCACCCTGGGCATGCTGCGCATGGAGCAGATGCTCGACACCATCTCGTTGGAAGATTCGAAGCGCTACATGCACCACTACAACTTCCCGCCGTTCTCCACGGGGGAGACCGGTTTCATGCGCGGTCCGAAGCGTCGTGAGATCGGTCACGGTGCCCTCGCCGAGAAGGCGGTCCTGCCGGTGATCCCGTCGGTAGACGACTTCCCGTACGCCTATCGCCTCGTCTCCGAGGTGCTGGCCAGCAACGGCTCGTCGTCGATGGCCTCGGTCTGCGGATCGAGCCTGTCGCTGATGGACGCCGGGGTGCCGATCAAGGCGGCCGTCGCCGGTGTGGCCATGGGCCTGATCGCCCACGACGGCAAGTTCATCACCCTCACCGACATTCTCGGTGCGGAGGATGCGCTCGGCGACATGGACTTCAAGGTCGCCGGTACCGCCGACGTGATCACGGCGCTCCAGTTGGACACCAAGATCGAGGGCCTGCCCGCCGAAGTGCTGGCCGGTGCCTTGGATCAGGCCCGCATCGCACGCCTGCACATCCTCGACGAGATGAACAAGGTGCTGTCTGCACCGAGGCCCGAGCTGAGCGCGAAGGCGCCGCGCATCGAAGCGGTGCAGGTGCCCAAGGACAAGATCGGCGAGGTCATTGGCCCCAAGGGCAAGATGATCCGCGAGATCGAAGAGGTCACCGGAGCCACCCTCGAGATCGAGGACGACGGCACTATTCGTATCGGCGCCGCTGACGGCGAGTCGCTGAACAAAGCGAAGGAATGGGTGCTCCAGATCGCCTACCCGCCCGAGGCCGAGATCGGCGCGGAGTACGAGGGCGAGATCGTGAACATCACGAAGTTCGGTGCCTTCGTCAACATCCTGCCCGGCCGCGACGGCTTGCTCCACATCTCCAAGATGGGCGGCGGTAAGCGGGTCGAGAACGTCGAGGATCTCTACAGCCTCGGCGACAAGGTCGCCGTGGTGGTCCGCGAGATCGACGACCGCGGCAAGGTCAGCCTTGACCTCGCCGGCGACGCTCCCGAGCCCAAGGCCGATGCCGGCGGTAACGGTGAGGCGAGCGGTGGCGGTGACGACCGGGGCAACCGTGCTCCGCGTGAGCCCCGGGAGCCGAGGCCCGAGCGCTCCGACCGTGGAGACACCCGCAGCCGCGACCGTGCCCCACGGTCCGACAGCGGATCCAACGACAAGCCCAAGACCGACAAGCCCGGCCGTGTCGTGGTCTCCTTCGAAGACGAATTCGAAGGCGGCAAGTAGGGCTGAGCCGGTGTAGTTGATTGCGAGGAGCCTCCCGCAAGGGAGGCTCCGGCGCGATGTTTGGCGGATCGCCTCATGGGTCTCGGTGAGGACCTCTCGGTCCCCCGGAATTCCCTGGGATCGTCACCGACCCAATGGCAGCATCGGCGCTCGCCCAGTCTGACCACACCGACCCACCACCATCGATCTGTAGATTGGCTGCATGCCTCTCAAGCGGCCCACGGGAACGGTGACCTTCCTGTTCGCGGACATCGAAGGGAGCACACGGCTTCTCCAGGCCCTCGGCGCACGCTACGGGGTATTGCTGTCCGAGTATCACCGTCTCGTCCGCGAGGTGGAGGCATCCCATCGTGGCGTAGAGGTCGATGAGTCGGGGGACGGCTTCCTCATCGTGTTCTCCACCGCGGCCGACGCCGTCGCGGCGGCCGTCGCCCTGCAGAGGGAAGTGGCAAACAGGTCCTGGCCTGACGGGATCGAGGTCCGGGTTCGGATCGGCATACACACCGGCGAGATCGATATGGTCGGGTCCGATTACGTCGGGGTCGAACTGCATCGCGCGGCTCGGATAGGTGCCCTCGCCTACGGAGGGCAGGTGCTGGCGTCGTCGGCGACCGTGTCCCTTCTCGGGA
>DATKBG010000226.1:0-3115 GCA_035514255.1 Acidimicrobiia bacterium | reverse complement strand
GCGACATACCGACCGGGAGCTTCTAGCCGCGCACCCGGGGCGAACACCAACCACTCGCGCCCCCAAACACCGGTCCGCTCGGCGTCGAAGACCTCCCGTGAGCGATACCAGGTAGCAGTCAGGGTCATCTCTGCCATGGCGGCAGGCTACCGGGTACCAGCAGCCAGCTACCAGCGAGTTGCTCAGCCCCGTGCGTCGCGCATCACCCGGGCGGTCCTTCGGGCGATCGAACGCCAGCCGAAGTGCCGGCGGGCATAACGGGCACCGTCGACGGAGAGGCGCTCTCGGAGCCGCTCGTAGCGCATCGGCATGCTCAGCATGACGGCGAACTCCTCGGGCCGATGGGGGTCGGCAAACAGGGCCTGCGTCCCGAAGTCGGTCATCTCCTCGAGACCGCCGTGGACGGTCACCACGGTCGGCGTCCCACACGCCATCGCCTCGATGGCCGTCATGCCGAAGGGCTCGTAGCGGGATGGCAGGGCGAACACCCCGGCGGCCCGATACAGATCCGCCATGTCCTCGTCGGGTACGTAGCCCCGCCACACGATCCGGTCGGCGACGCCGAGCTCCTCCGACAGCACCTTCCACTTCTCCACCTTGCGACGGTCAGTCGTCGAATCCGCACCTACCGCCAGCTGGAGCCGTGCGTCCGGAACGAGCTCGACCAGGTGTGAAACCGCCCTGATGAGCAGGTCGTAGCCCTTGTTGGCGGCGGCGCGGCCAATGGTGTACACGTCGTGTTTGCGGATACCGAGACGGCGGCGAGCGATCGCAACCTCCTCAGCCGACACCGGTGTGTACCGGTCCTCGTCGACACCGGGCGGGATCATGGTGACATGGCGCCGGGGCACCTCGTAGTCGGCTTCGAGCTGCTCCACTTGCTGCGGGCTGGTGGCGATGATCATGTCGGCCTGGCGGTAGGTGAGAAACTCCTTGCGGATGCGCTCTTCGAAGCGGTAGTCGGAATCGATCTGCTGGGTGTCACCCTTCATGTCGGCCTTCTTCCAGGTGCCCAGCGAGTGGGGGGTGTGCACATGCGGGATCCCGAGCTCTTCGGCGATCCGCTGACCGGCCCAGCCTGCATCCCAGTAGTGCGACGAGACCACTTCGTACCCCTGAGCGTTGCCGGCGAGGAACCGCCCGACGAACTCTTCGAGGTGATCGTGCATGTCCTCCTTGCGGATGAAGTCATCGCCGCCGAAGGGGATCCGCACGATCCTCGCCCCATCACCCAGGTCGTCGATCTCGGGCTGACCCTCGAACTGCCTGGTGACCACGTCGACGGCCTGGCCCATCTCGGCGAACTTGCGGGCCAGCTCGAGCACGAACACCACCTGGCCACCGGTGTCCGGCTTGCCGAGCTCCACATCGGCACCGACGTAGCCGTGCAGGGACAGCATCAGGGTTCGCTGGGTGTGCTCAACCATCGTCGCTCAGCTGCCCCGGAGGGCCCCGATGGAAACCAGGCCCTCGCGGACCCCGGCGGCGAAGGGCTGGTCGGCGTGATAGACGCCGTCGGGAGCTGCGGCACGCACCTCGTCGCGGGCATTGCCGACGAGGATCCCACGACCGAACGACAGCATGTCCAGGTCGATGACCTCGTCGCCCGCCGTGGCCACCCTATCCGGCGCCACTCCCAGTGTCGTAGCGACATGGCGGGCCGCAGGCTCCTTACCGGCGCCCGGCGCGAGGACATCGAAGTTCGATGGCGCAGAGACGAGGATCTTCGCCTCCACCGCGAGGCCGGCGATCGCAGCGCGTGCCTCGTCCCACCGCCCCGAAGGGACGGTGAAGCTCGCCTTCGCCGGTGTCTGGAATTCCGCAGGGTGGGACTCGAAACCCGCCTCGGCCATGACCGCATCGACCGGCCGGCGATCCCAGCTGGCAAAGCGCTGATTCCACAGCCGGTCCGGTCGGCCGGCAATCTCGATCTCCGTGCCCAGTGCGCCGACGATCCCGGCGGGCATCCAGCGTCCCGGAAAGCCCATCACGGTGCGGCGAACGCTGGCGACAGGCCGACTCGACGAAAGCACCACCGTCACCTGCTCGGACATCTCCTCCAACAAGTCGGCAAGGGAGCCAGCGTCGCCGGTGAGGGTTCCGTCGACGTCGCTGATCAGCAGCCATTGACCATTCGAGGGTTCGGGAGAGTCGCTCCCCGGTTCTATCCGCATCCGTCCTTCGATGATCGGAACTGGAGGCACAACCTAGCGACGACCCGGGTTCAAGCGAATCCGACGCTGCCATGGACCCGTCGCGGTCTACTCGCTGGTCGTTTCTTCGATCAGCCGGTTCGCCTGGGCGATCAGGTTCCGGGCGATGGCCACCTGACGCTGGAACTCGGCCAGGTCGGCGTTGCGCAACGCCAGGTCGGCGCGCTCGAATGCCTGCTCGGCTCGGGCCATCAACTCGGCGACTGCCTCGAGGATCTCCTCCGGGAGGTCCGGGTCGTCTGGATCGACGGTAGAACCACCGAACACGGCCATCAGCGCCTCGGCGAGGGATTCGCGCATCACGATGCTGTCGCCGAAGGCGACGATGGCAAACTTGAACTCCGGGAGAGCCGTGATGTCGTTGCCGGTGCCCGTTCCGCGCGCCGATAGATACACCGGCTGGAAGTACACCACCGACTCCTCGATCGGCACCACGAGCATGTTGCCCTGGATCACCTGCGAACCCTGCTGGCCGAGCAAGGTGAACTCTCGTGATATTTCGGGATTCTGGTTGATGCGCGCCCCCACCTGGCCGGGACCGTCGACGAACGAGTCGCGGGGGAGCTCGAAGCTGATCATGTCGCCGTAGTCTGCCACCGACGACTTGGCCACCAGGAACGACACCATGTTGGGCCTGGTCGCCGCGGTGAAGGGCTGGAGGATCAGATAGGAGAGGTCGTCGTCGCCGGGCAGCTGCATGAGCAGGTAGTACGGGGCCATCGGTCGATTGCCGGATTCGAACTGGCCGCGGGTGGCCTCGGGGGGCGTCGTCGCCGGATTGCGGGCGATCTCCCACGGATCACCATTGTTGATGAAAACCCGGGAGTCCGTCATGTGATAGCGGGTGAACAGGTCGGACTGCACCCGGAAGAGGTCCTCCGGATACCGCAGGTGCTCGGTGA
>DATKBG010000225.1:0-2209 GCA_035514255.1 Acidimicrobiia bacterium | reverse complement strand
CTGTCACGACCGCTCGCCGCCGACGTGTTCGTCCCCTACACCAGCCCGAACCTGTCCGCCGTGTCTCCGGAGCTCATCATCGATCCGGAGCACCGGGTCACCCCGATCGACTACGGCGACGTCTGCATCAACTACGACCTGCAGGCATTCGAGGAGACGCCACCACCATCGAGCCTGCTCGACCTGGTCGACCCCGCCTACCGGGGCATGACCGTCGTCCAGGATCCCACCCTCTCCTCGCCGGGCCTCGGCTTCATGCTCGCCACCATCGCCGAGTTCGGCGAGGCGGGTGCCTACACCTGGCTCGAATACTGGGCGGACCTGCGGGCCAACGACGTCGTCGTCGTCTCCTCGTGGAGCACCGCCTACTTCGACCGGTTCTCCGGCGCCCGGGCCGGAGGCGACCTGCCCATCGTGGTGTCCTACGCCACCTCGCCGGCAGCCGAGGTCGTGTACTCGGAGGACCCCGACACCGTCGCCAGCACGGCGTCGCTGACCGAGGGCTGCTTCCGTCAGATCGAGTTCGCCGGGATCCTGCGGGGCACCGGGAACCTCGAAGGGGCGCAGCGGCTCATCGACTTCATGCTCGACCGCACCTTCCAGGAGGACATTCCCGAAAACATGTTCGTGTACCCGGCACGGCCCGACACCACCATCCATCCGGCATTCGGGACTCCGCCCGACCCGGCGGCTTCCACCCTCGATCCGGACACGATCGAGGCGAACCGCGACCGGTGGCTCGCCGAGTGGGTCGAGGTGGTGCTGCGGTGACCCGGACCGCCAGGATCGGCCTGGCGGCGGTTCCGCTCGCCTTCCTGACCGCCTTCTTCATCTGGCCGCTGCTGTCGGTGATCGTCACCGGGTTCTCCGGGGATGGAGGCGCCGCGGCGGGCCGCATCCTGGGCGACGGGTCGATCCGGGCGATCGCCTGGTTCACCCTGTGGCAAGCGCTGGCGTCGACCCTGCTGACCCTGGTCGCCGCCCTGCCGGCGGCCTTCGTGTTCGCTCGCTACGACTTTCCGGGCAAGGCACTACTGCGCGCCGCGACGACGGTGCCGTTCGTGCTCCCGACGGTGGTCGTCGGCACCGCCTTCCTCGCCCTCATCGGTCCTCGCGGGCTCATCGGTGTCGACCTGAGCGGAACCGTGTGGGCGATCCTCGCCGCCCATGTCTTCTTCAACATGGCGGTGGTCATCCGCCTCGTCGGCGGCCTGTGGGCTCACCTCGACCCCCGCCTCGAAGAAGCCGCCCGCACCCTCGGTGCGTCGCGCTGGCGCACCTTCACCTCGGTAACACTGCCGCTGCTGCGGCCGCCACTCGCCGCCGCCGGCTCGATCGTCTTCCTGTTCTCAGTCACCTCGTTCGGCACCGTCCTCATCCTCGGTGCCCCCCGCATCGCCACCATCGAGGTGGAGATCTACCGGCGGGCCGCGCTGTTCCTCGACCTGCCGGCGGCGGCAGTCCTGGCCGTGGTGCAGCTCGTCGGCGTCGTTGCCGCCCTCACCGTCTACGGGCGCTACCAGGAGCGCCACAGCGTCGAGCAGTCGCTGCGGCCAGCCCGGGAGACGGCGCGCCGGGCGACCACCCGCGGCGACCGCTGGCTACTCGGCGGTTCTCTCGGCTGGACAGTGCTTGCCCTGGCCGCCCCGCCGCTCGTCCTGCTGTGGCGGTCGCTGACCCTGGGGGGCGGCGTCGGTTTCGGTGCCTACCGCTCGCTGGCCAGGGTCACCACCGTCGACCCGGGGGCTGCGGTGGTCAACTCCCTCGCCTTCGCCGCCGCGGCGACGCTCATCGCGGCGGGCATCGCGCTACCGGCTGCCGTGCTCGTCGCCGCCCGCCGGGGCCGGATAAGCCGCTGGTTCGACACGCTGCTCATGCTCCCGCTCGGCACCTCGGCGGTCACCCTCGGGCTCGGGTTCGTCATCGCCTTCGCCGGCCCGGTGGACCTCCGATCGTCGTGGATCATCGTCCCGATCGCCCACGCCCTGGTGGCGGCGCCGTTCGTGTTCCGGTCCACCCTCCCCGTCCTGCGCTCGGTCCAGGGACGGTTGCGAGAGGCGGCGGCCGTCCTCGGCGCCTCCCCCCGCCGCACCTGGCGAGAGGTGGACGCACCCATCGCGGCGCGCGCCGCGGCGGTCGGAGCCGCGCTCGCCTTCGTGGTGTCGCTCGGTGAGTTCGGAGCAACCCTCTTCCTTGCCCGCGCCGGGGA
>DATKBG010000224.1:0-2511 GCA_035514255.1 Acidimicrobiia bacterium | reverse complement strand
GAAGCGGCCATCAACGCCTCACCGATCGTCTCGGCGAGGGTCGGATGGGCGTGGATGAAGGCGGCCGCCTCCTCGGGGAGCGCCTCCCATCCGATCGAGTACATGAGCTCGTGGATGAGCTCCCCGGCGTCGGCACCCACGATCGTCGCCCCGACCAGGGGTCCGTCCTTCTCCACCACCAGGCGAACCGACCCCTGGGTGGCGCCGCGGATCATCGCCCGGGCGATCCCGGCGAACCCCTCCTCTACCACCTCCACCTCCATACCTGCCTCCTGCGCCTGGGCCTCGGTGAGTCCTACCGAGGCGAGCTCCGGGTGGGTATAGACCACGAGCGGCACGGCGCGGTAGTTCACCGGTGCAGCCGAGCCGGTAGCGATGTGGGTGATAGCGGCGATCGCCTCGGCGAATCCGGCGTGGGCGAGCTGTGGGGTACCGGCCACAACATCGCCGACCGCGTAAACCCCCTGGACGGAGGTCTCCATGGTCTCCAGGTCCACGGGGACGAACCCGCGGTCGAGCTCGATCCCTGCCTCTTCGAGCCCCACGCCGGACGTGAGCGGTGCCCGACCGACCGCGACCAGCACGACGTCCACCTCGACCGACTCCGTGCCGTAGCGCACCGTCACACCGTCGTCGCCCACCTCGGCGGGCTCGACGCCGACGCCGGTATGGACTGCCACGCCGCGCTGAGCAAGGGCCTTTTCCAGTTGCTTGGCCGAAGTGGCGTCGGCCCCCGGGAGGATCTGATCAACCACCTCGAAGAGATACACCGCGGACCCGACGTCGGCGAGCAGGCTGGCGAACTCACATCCGATCGCGCCGGCACCGATTACAGCGACCCGGCCAGGCTGCTCGGTCCAATCGAGGGCGTGGTCCGAGGTGACGATGCGCTTCCCGTCGATCTCATAACCGGGAATGGTGCGCGGGACCGACCCGGTGGCGACTATGACCGTCCGACCTTCGAGTCGCTGGCTACCGCCGTCGACGAGCTCGACGTCGACGATCCCCCGTCCGGCGATGCGGCCGGTGCCGGCAATGATCTCCACGTTTCGCTTCTTCAGCAGTCCGCTGATCCCACGGTGGAGCTGATCGACGATCTTGCCCTTGCGTCGCAGCGCCGCGGTCCAGTCGAGCGACGGCGGCGACGCGTCCACCCCGAACTCTCCAGACCCGGCCACCGTTGAGAACACCTCGGCGGTCTGGAGCCAGGCCTTGGCCGGGATACAGCCGCGGTGGAGGCAGGTGCCGCCCACCTCAGCCTTCTCGACCATGGCGACGGACAGCCCGAAGTTGTGCGCATAGAGGCCAGCGGCGTATCCCCCCGGCCCGCCTCCGATGATGACAACGTCGTACACGGTGTTTGAGGTTACTCCCTGGCGGTGCCCACTCCAGAAGCAGCAGCGGCAGCCGAGGGGTCACGGCGTCACGGGTAGCCTCGGCCCGCATGCAGACCCGCTACCTCCTCATCGCCTCTGTCGCCGTGGCCCTGGTCATCCTCGCCGCCGGGGCCCTATGGCTACTGCGGATCCTGTCGTGACCGGACCGATCACCGAGGACGGACTCACCCTCGAGACCGCCTGGTCCGGGCCGCCTTCCGATGGCGCCGGCCTGGTGGTGCTGTGCCATCCGCACCCGCAGCAGGATGGGACCATGGATGCTCCGCTGATGCGCTCGCTGGCCAACCGGCTCGCCGACCGGGGCCTTCGGGTGCTCCGATTCAACTTTCGTGGCGTAGGCGATTCCGAGGGAGGCTGGTCGGGCGGCGATGGCGAGGTCCGGGACGTGGCCGCCGCGGTCGCATTCTCCCGAGAGGCGCAGCCCGACCTTCCGTTCGGTCTCGCCGGTTGGTCCTTCGGGGCGGTGACGGCATTGCGCTGGCAGGCTCAGGCCGGGGACGACTCGCCCTATGTAGGCGTGGCGCCTGCACTCGCCTTCGACCCATCGCTCCGAATGCCCGAGAGTGATGAACTCCCGCCGGCGAGGCGCCTCTTCATACTCGGCGACCGGGACCAGTTCTGCAGTGTCGACGAGCTCGCCACCTACGCCGACGGCATCGGCGCGGAACTCGAGATCCTGCCGGGAAGCGACCACTTCTTCGTGTTTCGAGACGTTGCAGTGGGCAACCGGATGGCAGACTTCTTTGCGGGGCTGGATACCAGTGGCCAGTGACCAGTGGCCAGCAACGAGTAGCGAGTAGCGAGAGCGCGCTCGGACTGGGTGCGCCAGTTCTGACTCCCCTCCCCCGACGGGGGGGGTGGCAGCGACCGCAAAGGTCGCTGACGGAGGGGGAGACCAAACGCGTCGCGAGGCCCACCTAGCGATCGCCCTCCCCCTTCGGGGGAGGAGAGTCAGAACTGGCGCACCCAGTCCGAGCGCTACTCGCTACTCGCTACTCGCTACTCGCCCCTCGCCCCTCAAAGAAGTCTGCCATCCGGTTGCCCACTGCAACGTCTCGAAACACGAAGAAGTGGTCGCTTCCCGGCAGGATCTCGAGTTCCGCGCCGATGCCGT
>DATKBG010000223.1:0-4024 GCA_035514255.1 Acidimicrobiia bacterium | reverse complement strand
ACGGTCCGCCAGCATGGACACCCTGGTGTCGATCGGCACGCTTGCCGCCTACCTGTGGTCGGTGTGGGCATTCTTCAACCACGGCCACGTCTTCTTCGAGGTGGCGGCGGTGATCATCACCTTCATCCTGCTCGGGCGATTCCTGGAGGCGCGGAGCAAGGGTCGCGCCTCCACGGCGATCACCCGGCTCCTCGAACTCGGAGCCAAACAGGCGGTCCGACTCCGCGACGGCGTCGAGGAGGTCGTTGCTGTCGATGAGATCGAAGTCGGCGACGTGCTCCTGGTACGGCCGGGAGAGAAGGTGCCCACCGACGGCCGTATCGTCGACGGCACCACGACGATCGACGAGAGCATGCTCACCGGCGAGTCGGTCCCGGTGCAGAAGAACCCGGGAGACGCGGTGGTCGGGGCCACCATCAACCACGCCGGGCTCATCACCATCGAGGCCACCCGGGTCGGTTCGGAGACGGCGCTCGCACAGATCATCGCCATGGTCGAGCGGGCACAGGAGACCAAGGCGCCAATCGAGCATCTCGTCGATCGGGTTGCCGGCGTGTTCGTACCGGTCGTGCTGCTCATCGCCCTGGGCACGATGGTGGGTTGGACGATCGCCACCGGCGACCTGGCCCGTGCACTCACCGCGGCAGTGGCGGTGCTGATCATCGCTTGTCCGTGTGCCCTCGGACTCGCCACGCCCACGGCGATCATGGTGGGCAGCGGTCGGGGCGCCGAACTCGGCATCCTGTTCAAGGGCGCCGATGTATTCGAGCGGTCCCGCGCCGTCGACACCGTCGTCTTCGACAAGACAGGCACCCTCACCCGCGGCGCCATGACTCTCGCCGATTTCGTCACCGACGAAACCCGGGGGCGGGCGCTCTACCTGATCGGCTCGGTCGAGTCGGGAAGCGAGCATCCGATCGCCCGCGCCGTCGCCCTCGGTGCTGAGGAGGCCGATGTGACCCTGATTCGCCCGACCGACTTCGAGGCTCTCACCGGCATGGGGGTGCGGGGCATGGTCGAGGGAACAGTGGTCACCGTCGGGCGTCCCGCCCTGCTGGTCGACACCGGCCACCGGGTTCCGGAGGCGCTCGAGTCTGCGATGCGTCGCATGGAAGAGGCCGGCCACACAGCCTTCCTGGCCGGCTGGGACGGTGAGGCGCGCGCTGCCCTAGCCGTAGCCGACACCATCCGGCCCACCGCTCCAAAGGCAGTCGCGGCATTGCGCTCGGCGGGACGAGCGGTGGTGATGATCACCGGTGACAACACCCGCACCGCCGAGGTCATCGCCGCCGAGGTCGGCATCGACCGCGTGATCGCCCAGGTGCTGCCCGGTGACAAGGCGATCGAGGTATCGCGTCTCCAGGAGGACGGGCACACGGTGGCGTTTGTCGGTGACGGAGTCAACGACGCCCCGGCACTGACCCAGGCAGACCTGGGGATCGCGGTCGGGACCGGCTCCGACGTGGCCATCGAGACCGGTGATGTGGTTCTCATGTCCGGAGATCCGACCCTCGTCCCGACAGCGCTACGGCTCGCCGGCGCTACGTTCAGGACGATCCGACAGAACCTCTTCTGGGCCTTTGCCTACAACACGGCGGCGATCCCGATTGCCGCTGCCGGCATGCTCGATCCGATGATCGCGGCCGCCGCCATGGCCCTGTCGAGTGTCTCGGTCGTGGGCAACTCGCTGCGGTTACGCCGTTACTCGGGCTGAACTCAACGAGTAGTAGGGTTTCGCGATGAGCGAGATCCCCAGGGCCACCAAGGCCGAACTCACCACCCGCATGGATGGGGCGTTCGACACCCTCACCGGAGTCCTCGACACCATCGACGACTCCGACATGGTCGGCCCCACCGACGACGAGGGCTGGACCGTCCTCGACCACGTCGGCCACCTGTGCTCCTGGGCGGAGGGAATTGCCGCCCTGCTGCGCCGGGAGTCCCGGTGGGATCGGATGGGGATCCCCGAGTTCGACCCTCGCCAGAACCCCCCGGGCACCGAGTTCGATCTCGACGGAGCAAACGAGATCATGCGCGAGCACAATCAGGGCTTGACCGTCGCCGAAACCCGACAGCGACTCCAGGCAGCCCACATGGAGGTCAGCACCGCAGTGGATGCCCTCAGCGATGACGACCTGAACCTGCCCTATGGTCGGTTCATCGAGCCTTTCACCGAGGACATCGGCGACCCGGTCTTCGGGCGAGTGCTCCACACTACGGCGGGGCACTACAACGAGCACGTCCCGTTGATCCTCGCCATCCTGGGTCGCTGACCGACGGAGGGAGCAGATATTTGGGGCGTCCTCAAGGGGATCGCGGTGACGGTTCTGCTCGTCTCCTCCATCGTCGGCGTCTGGTACTCGGTGATCGTGGTGGCGACGGCGGGCAAGTGGTTCTTCCTCGGCATCCTGCTATTCATCGCGTCCTTCCGGTTGGTCATCCTCGCCTACGACCTCATGTGGGGTAGACCGCCCGCCTTCTCGAAACGACCGTGGGAACGGCCGTGGGATCAGCAGTAGTCAACCGGGCGTAGGCGAGCGGACCGCCCCGGGGCGTGTCAGGCTGGAACGAGGCCCGCAGCAGGTGGTTCTCGCCAGGGGCGAGGGTGGTCTACGCCATGACCCGGCCGACACCGGGCCTGAAAGACGCCTGGGCGAGTATCGTCGCGATATGGACCCGATCCGACGCTTCTTCAAGCCAGAGCTGCGCTCCCCGCGGGCGATCCTGGCCTGGGAGGGCTGGAACGACGCCTGTGAGGCCGCATCGGGCGCCGCCGAGTACCTGCTCGACAAGGCGGGAGACCCCGACCCGTTCGCCGTGCTCGAACCCGAAGAGTTCTACGACTTCCAGGTTCGTCGGCCCCGGGTCGAGATGAACGACGGCGGCACCAGACGCATCACCTGGCCGCTCACCGAGGTCTACGGGTTGGAAGCACAGAACCTGATCGTCGGTGCTGGCGAGGAGCCGAACCTGCGCTGGAAGACCTACACCCGCTACCTGGCTCAGATTCTCTCCGAAGCCGACGTCCAGCAGGTGGTCACACTCGGAGCCTTCATCGGCCAGGTGGCACACACAAGGCCCGTCCCGATCATCGGCGTCGCCACCGACCCCGCCCTCGTCGAGGACCTGGGCCTGATCTCGTCCCGCTACGAGGGGCCGACCGGCATCATCGCGGTGATGCTCGAGGCATGCCGGGAGGTCGGTATCCCGGCACTCAGCCTGTGGGCGGCGACCCCTCACTACCTGGCAGCCAACCCAAATCCGAAGGCGATGTTCGCTCTGCTCGACACCGCGGCGACGGCCCTGGAGGCGACCTTCGACCTCGAGGACCTGGAAGCCGCGGCGGCGGAGTTCGAGGAAAAGGTGGACGACGCTATGGCCGACGACGAGGACTTCATCGGCTATGTGCGACGGCTCGAGGACGACACGGGCACCGAGCTGATCGACCCCGGCCGCAGCGACCATCTGATCCGCGAGATCGAGTCGTTCCTCAAGGAGAGTTGATGGACGACCTGCTGCGGTTCCTGCACCTCATCGGTGCGGCTATCTGGGTGGGCGGCATGCTCACCATGGCGGCGCTGGTGCCAGCAATGCGTCGCAGCGGCGCCGACCTCGACCTCATCCGATCGACCGCCCGCAGGTTCGGCACCGTCGCCTGGACAGGTATCGGGCTAGCGGTAGTAACGGGTTTGGTCCAACTGATCCGCCTCGACTTCCCGACGCGAGGCAACACACCACTCGCCGTAAAACTCCTGCTGGTCGGCATCGCCGTCGCCCTGTCCTGGGCACATCAGACCTTCGCCCGCAGCATGAGCGCGGCCGTACGCGGTGCGATCCAGGGAGTCCTGATCCTGATCGGTCTGGCGATCATCTGGACGGCGGTGCTTCTCTAGGGGCGAGGGGGCCAGAGAGGGCAACGGTACTTAGTACTTGGTACTTGGTACGTGGAGCGCCTCTCCGGGAGACGGGGCGAAACCCAACGGAGGCCCCGCGACGCGTCAGCCCTCCCCCTCCGTCAGCGGCC
>DATKBG010000222.1:0-6952 GCA_035514255.1 Acidimicrobiia bacterium | reverse complement strand
TCGCCGTCGATGGTGGTGATCGTGGCGCCCTTGGCGCTGGCGGCGAAGGCCGGATGGTCGCCGACCGACTTGAAGGCACGGACCGGCGAGTTGACCCCGCCGGGGATCACCGCGGTGGCGCGTCGCAGCCAGTCCTCGGTGGTGGGGTCTGCGGTCACGAGGCCTCCAGTGCGCGCGCGGCTTCGATGGCGAAGTAGGTGAGTATCACGTCGGCTCCGGCGCGGGCGATCCCGGTGAGCGATTCGATCATGATCCGCTCGCCGTCGATCCAGCCGCGCTCGGCGGCCGCCCGGATCATCGAGAATTCCCCGGACACCTGATAGGCGGCGACCGGCACGTCGACGCGGGCTCGTACGTCGGCGACCACGTCGAGGTAGGGGCCCGCCGGTTTCACCATCACCATGTCGGCACCTTCGGCGAGATCGCGCTCCACTTCGACCCGCGCTTCGCGTCGGTTGGCGGGGTCCATCTGGTGACTCCGCCGGTCGCCGAACGATGGTGTCGACTCTGCGGCCTCCCGGAACGGCCCGTAGTAAGCGCTGGCGTACTTGACCGCGTAGGAGCAGATGGCCAGCTCGGGATGCCCGGCGCCGTCGAGAGCGGTGCGTATCGCCCCGACCCGTCCATCCATCATGTCCGAGGGGGCGACGACGTCGGCCCCGGCGTCGGCGTATGCGACGGCAGCCTGGGCGAGCAACGGCAGGGTGGAGTCGTTGTCCACGGTGTCACCGACTATCAGTCCACAGTGGCCGTGGTCGGTGTATTCGCACAGGCAGACGTCGGCCCACACCACGAGGTCGGGAACGGCCTCTTTGAGCGCTCGGATGGCCGCGGGGACCGGGCCGTCGGGATCCCACGCCCCGGATCCACGGGAGTCCTTGGTCGTGGGGATCCCGAACAGCATCACCCCGCCCACCCCGGCGTCGCCGGCGTCGGTGGCCACCTCGACGAGTCGGTCGACGGAGAGTTGGGCGTGGCCGGGCATCGAGTCGATCGGCTTGCGGATGTCGGTGCCGGGCACGGCGAAGAGCGGCAGCACGAAGGACGCCGGATGGAGCCTCGTCTCGGCCACCATGCGCCGCAGCGACGCCGAGCGCCTCAGCCGTCGCGACCGACCGATCGGGTAGGTACTCATCTGTCGGCCCTTTCTGTGAGATGGACGGCCATCAGCGTCGCCAGCCCCTGATGACTGGGAGGCTCGGCTATCAGGTCGGGAACGCCGCCGTACTCTGCCAGCGCCTGCGCCGTAGTGGGGCCGATGACGCCGGTCACCAGCCCCTTGAGCGGTCTCGCCAACGACCATCCCCGGATGGCCGACGGTGAGGCGAAGGCCACGGCGTCGACGGCAGCGTCCGGCGGGGCGACCGGCACCGTCTCGTAGACCGTTCGCTCGATCAGGCTCCAACCCGCCGTGGCGATCGTATCGAAGACGCCGGGATCGGTGCCTGCGGCGTGGGGGAACACCACCGTGCCCTCGCCCTCACCGAGATCGGCCGCCAACTCAAACGCCCCGCCCGATCCGACGAGTCCCACCGTGCCGCCTGCTTCGGCCACGGCGCGGGCGGTGATCGATCCGACGGCGGCGACCGGGACCGACGGCATCGCCCCGTCTGGCCACACGATGGCGATGGTTCGTGGCGAGGTCGCTACCAGCCAGGCAGCTCCGGCAGCCTGCTCGCGGATGTCGGCGATCACACCTTCCGCAGCGGGTTCGATGCGAACGCACGGCAGGTGGACGGGCTCGAGGCCATGAGCGCGGTAGGGGGCGGCAGCCGCCTCGGCGCGGTCCGGCGCAGTGGTGATGGCGACCCTGCTCACAGGTCGAGTCCTTCCTGTGCCAGTCGACTCGCCTCGTCGGGGCCCGAGCCGGTGACGCGCGCCCGTCGGGTCCCGGCCTCGTCGTGGACGAAGGCGGTGAGGGTGATTCCATCGTCGTCCGTGGTGGCGAGGGCGCCCAGGGCGGCGCGGCATCCCGCCCCCGTGCGCGCCAGTAGCGATCGTTCCGTCTCCACGGCCCGCCGGGTGACGGCGTCGTCGATGGCGGCGGCGAGTTCTGAGGCACTCGACCCCTCCCGCCCTTCGACGGCGATCGCTGCCTGGGCCGGGGCCGGGACCATCTCTTCGAGGCTGAACCGATGGGCAATCCGGTCCTCCATGCCGAGCCGACGAAGCCCGGCCTCGGCGAGGACGATGGCGTCGAAGTCGCCGCGGTCGACCTGGTCGAGCCGGGTGCCGACGTTGCCCCTTATCTCCGCCATCTCGACATCCGGACGCAGCAGACCGAGCTGGGCGGCTCGCCGCGGGCTACCGGTGCCGACCCTCCCACCACGCGGCAGGTCGTTGAGGGTGGCGCCGCACAGCACGTCCCACGGCGCGGCCCGTTTCGGGTAGAAGGCGACGAGGCCGTCGGGACCCGCGGTGGGCAGGTCCTTACACGAGTGCACGGCGAGGTCGGCGGAGCCGTCGAGCACCGCCTGCTGTACCGCCCGCACGAAGGCCCCCAGCTCGGTCAGTTCGGTCACCGGCGTCGTGCGGTCGCGATCGCCTTGTGTGGTGACCTCGAGGACGGTCACCATCAGGCCCCGATGAGCCGCCTGGAGCGCCTCGGCGACGAGGCGGGTCTGGGCCAGCGCCAGGGCCGATCCGCGGGTTGCGAGCACCACGTCACTCATCGGCGACCCCGAACGCCTCGGCGAGGGCCTCGAGGGTCTCCTCGTTGTCCGCCCGCTTCACGTATTCGATGGGACCCGCCAGCAGGGTTCGTGACACGGTGTGGGCCGCCTGGCGCAGGACGGCGATCTCCTCTTCGGATTGGAGCCGCCCGGCGAACCGTTGGACGACCCGTTCGACGATGTCGTCGGCCGAGGCGACCATGCCGCTGATGATCGGGGCGATCTCGTGGTGGTCGGCGAAGCGGTGGTGCGCTTCGGCGGCGGCATCGGCGACGAAGGCGTCGGCATCCTCACCCCGGGGCCGGCGATCGGCGATGCGGGCGAGCGCGTCGATGTCGACATACTCGACCAGGGATCCCTCGGGGGGCACGAAGTCAGGAGGCATCGCCATGTCGACCAGGACGAGCGGCGAAGTGCGCGCCGACAGCACGCTCCGCAGGTTGTCGTCGTCGATGGGCCGCTGCTTCGCCGAAGTGGCCGAGACCACCGCGGGGAAGTGCTCGAGTGCTTCGAGAACCCGCTCGAATGGCCACACCTCCACACCGGTGATGTTGACCGCCGAGGGTCGGCGGGCCAGGAGGGTCACCCGCGGCGGCGCCGGGAGCGACCGCAGGGCGGTCGCCACGGCGGTCGCCATCGTCCCCGACCCGAAGATGGCGACCTCGGTGGTGGCCCCGACGGCCTGGGCAGCGATCATGCCCATCGAGGCGTGTGCCGACCCGGGGATGAGATCTCTCCCGCGGCGCCCGATCGAGACCAGCGCTTCCATGAGCCTGGCGAAGATCCCACCGATTCGCCCGGCCTCCTCGGCTTGGTGCACCGCCTGTCGGAACTGGGAGAGGATCTCGACTTCGCCGAGGATCGGCGACTCCAGCCCGGCGGCGACCCGTGCGAGGTGGACGACGGCTGCCCGGTCGGAGCGGATCTGTCCCGGGATCTGCTCGGTGAGCTCTTTGCCGAGGATCGAGTGCAGGACGCTCCGGAGGTGGTCGGCATCGCCGCTGGTGACGATTTCCACCCGCAGGCAGGTGGAAAGGACCACGGTGCCGTCCGGGACGGGACTGGTGAGGAGGCGCCGCGCGATGGTGGCGCGCGACTCGGTATCGAGGCGCGGATAGGCGTAACTGGCAGAGGAAATGCGCATTGTGGGTCCGCATGACGATACGGCCGCGTCATCCCGACACGGAGTCGTAATGCTCGGCGCTGGCGCCGCCCCGGAGCGCTATGCCTCCCGGGTTGTCACCAGTCGCGGGGCTCGCCCCGGACCATCTCCAACAGCGCGGCCTCCGGTGAGCCGGGTTCCGGTTGGTGGTCATACACCCAGCGGGCTCTCGGGGGGAGGGAAGCCAGGATCGATTCGGTGCGCCCATCGGTCTCCATGCCGAACCTGGTCCCGCGGTCCCACACGAGGTTGAACTCCACATAGCGGCCCCGCCGGACCTCGTGCCACTCGATCTGCTCGGCTCCGTAGGGGGTGTTGATCCTGCGTTTGAGGATGGGGATGTAGGAGGCTGCCAGGTGGTCGCCGAGGTCCTGCTGGAAGGCCCACACCGCCGGAAGGTCGTCGGTCAGGTGGTCGAAGAAGATGCCACCGACGCCCCGGGCCTCCCCCCGATGCCGGAGATGGAAGTACGCGTCGCAGGCCGTCTTCCACGCCGGGTAGTCGGCCACCGGGTGGCGGCCGCAGGTCTCTTTCAGCACCCCATGAAAGTGTCGGGCGTCCTCGTCGTAGAGGTAGTACGGGGTCAGGTCGGCACCACCCCCGAACCAGGCGGCATCATCGGTCTCGAAGTAGCGGATGTTGGCGTGGAAGGTGGGGGCGTGGGGGTTGGAGGGGTGGACGATCGTCGACAGCCCGCTGGCGAAGAACTCTTTGGCACCTGCCGCCATCCCGTCGGCGAGCTGTTGCGGAGGTGTCCCCCAGACCGCGGACACGTTGACCGCCGCCTTCTCGATGGGGCCGTCGCCGGTGAGGATCCGCGTGGTGCCACCGCCGCCACCGGTGCGCTCCCAGGTGTCCGTGGTGAACCGGGACCCAGCGTCGATCTCCTCGAGACTTCGGCACAGGACGTCTTGGAGGTCCCGGTACCGGGCCTCGACGCTGGTGCGGTCGATGGGGGTGCTCACGCCCGCATCCCGACCGACTCGACCATCCCGGCGAGGCCGTCCACCCACAGGGGGTGCGTATTGACGCAGGGCACCAGGGCCAGCGACTCTCCGCCCAGGTCGGCCCACTGGTTGCGGAGCCGGATGCCGATCTCCTCCAGCGTCTCCAGGCAGTCGGTGGTGAACGAGGGCGTCAACACGGCGAGGCGCCGGATGCCGCGCTCGGCGAAGTCGACGATCACCCGGTCGGTGTACGGCTCGATCCACTTCTGGCCGGCCAACCTGGACTGGAACGCCGTCGAGAAGGATCCCGGCTCGAGCCCGAGGCTCTCGGAGATGGCCCGGGTGGTGGCGTGGCTCTGGGCCCGGTAGCAGAAGCGGTTCTCCGTGGTCATGACCAACGAGCAGTTCTCCGACGCCAGGCACCAGCTGCCGGTCGTGTCCGAGGTGCGGATCTGCTTCTCGGGGAGCCCGTGGTACGAAAACAACACGTGATCGGGCCGGTGCTCCTCGATCATCGGTGCGGCCAGCGCCGCCTGGGCCTCGACAAAACCGGGATGGTCGTAGAACGCCGGTGCCACGGCGATCGCCGGGATGTTGACCCGTTGGCCGATCTCGTCGAGCGCTCGTTGCACCGCCGATCCGGTGGCGGCCGACGAGTACTGGGGGAACAGCGGGATAAGGACGAGTCGCTCGCACCCGGCGTCGAGCAGGTCGGTCACCGCGGCTGCGATGGGGGGGTTTTGGTACCGCATCCCCAGCGCCACCCGGTACGCCGGGCCGAGTCGCTGGGAGAGGGCGTCGACGAGGTCGTTGCTGAGGGCGAGCAGCGGCGATCCGCGGTCGGTCCAGATCTGTCGGTAGGCGTGGGCGGAGCGACGGGGCCGGAAGGGGAGGATCACCAGTTCGAGCAGCGCCCGTCGTGCCACCGCGGACATGTCGAGCACCCGGGGGTCGGAGAGGAATTCCCGGAGATACCGCCGCACGTCCCGGGTCGAAGTCGAGTCGGGAGTGCCCAACTGAAGCAGCAGGACCCCGGTCGGGCGGTCGGTCATCGGGGGGTCAGCTGTCGGCTGCGAGACCGTCGAAGACGAAGCGGACGAGGGTGTCGGCGACCTCATGGACTCGCTGCTTGGCGTCGCGGTCCCGCAGCAGGGCCTGGGAGGCGGACATCATGATGGTGAAGACGATGCGGCTGGCGTCTGCAGGGTCGAATGCTCGGAACTCGCCGTCGCTGATCCCGAGTCGGCAGAGTCGGGTCACCTCGTCTTCGAGCCTGCTGTGGGCGGCGCGGATGCGCATCTGCGCCTCGGGACTCAGCTTGGGGAGTTCGCGCATCAGCGTGCTGCCGAGGTCGGCGTCGCTGGAGACGAACTCGAGTCCTCGGACGATCAGCTCGCCCAGGCGCTCCCGGTAGGTGAGGTCGCCAGGCAAGCTGTCCACCATCTCGTCGACCACGGCGGGCAGCGACCGTTCTACCAGGTGGATGAGGACGTCTTCCTTGTCGACGAAGTACTCGTACAGGGTGGTGCGACCGATTCCCACGAACCCGGCAATGTCGCCGAGGGCGGTGTCGGTGTATCCCTGGGCGCGGAAGAGCGCCGCGGCCGCATCGAGGATCTCCTCGCGGGTCTGGCGCTTGTGTTCGGCGATCGTGGCCGCGCGAATCCGAGGCATGACCCCTTGAATGTACCCCAATCGGAGGGGAATCGTCCCCGACGGCGCGTCGGAACATGTGGGCACGGCCGGTGCGCTATGTTCCGCAGGTGACCGACATGGGTATCGAGGCCCTCGATGATTGGTCGTTTCGGGTGGACCTCAGCGACGGTTCCAGTTCGAGTTCTCACACGGTGACGATCGACCCGGACTGGTACGAAGAACACGTGGCCGACGTCCCCAAGGAAGCGGTGGTGAGGGCGTCGTTCCGCTTCCTCCTCGACCGCGAGGCGCGGACTTCGATCCTCCCTAGCTTCGATCTGGCATCGATCTCCTGGTACTTCGACGACTACCCCGCTGATCTGGGCCGGTATCTCGAAGATGAGTGAGGCGCCCGCCGCCTTTGCCGCCGAAGGCCTGGCGCCCTACCGGTGGTCGAATGGTCCGGGCTTCCAGTACGCCGCTCACAGTCACCCATATCTCAAGGTGCTGATCTGCGAGTCCGGGTCGATCACCTT
>DATKBG010000221.1:0-3260 GCA_035514255.1 Acidimicrobiia bacterium | reverse complement strand
TCCTCAATCTCGCCGTGCTCGAGGACGATCCGGATCAGGCCGAACTCCAGGCGATCCAGCTGGACATGGCCGACGAAATCCGTGCCGCAACCGAGGGCCAGGCCGTGCCCGTGGAGCCCTTCAGCTTTGCGCTGCTGTTCGCCGATCAATCGGAGTTCGAGGCCGAGATCGGCCGGCTGTTCGGGATCGCGTTCCTCATCATCCTGGGGCTGCTCGCCTTCGTGTTCTGGATCAGGCCCAGGGGGCGGCTCAAGCTCGGTGGCTCGATCCGGCGCACCGCCGCCGACGTTCTTCTCGCCCTCGGGGTGATCATCATGTCGATCACTTGGATGAACGGAATCGGGGTGCTCTTCGGCCCCGGGTATCTGGGGATCATCGGGCCCTTCAGCGAGTTCCTCCAGATCATCCCCATCCTGCTCATTGGCCTCGGTGTCGACTATGCGATCCACCTCACTTCGCGGTACCGCGAGGAAGTTGGCGGCGGGGCCAGCGTGGTGGAGGCCGCGGTGCGGGCATCCCGCACGGTGGGTGTGGCCCTGGTGCTGGCCACCGTCACCACGGCGGTGGGATTCCTCACGAACGTCTTCAGCCCGGTCACCGCCATCACCGACTTCGGGATCATGGTGGCTGTCGGGATCACCGCAGCCTTCGTCCTGATGCTCACCTTCGTCCCGTCGATCCGGATCCTGGTCGATCGCAGGGCTGAAAGGGCCGGACGGCTCCCGTCGGCCGAATTAGGCCACACCTCTTCTCGGCTCCTTCCACGGATGATGGGAGCGACCTCGTTGATCGCCACGCGGATCCCGGCGATCATGGTCACCGTGGCCGTCGTCCTCGCCGGCCTCGGGGCGTACGGGTGGTTCAAGCTGGACACCAGGTTCTCGTTCATCGACTTTGTCCCCGAAGGCTCGACCATGCTCGTCACCTACGAGACGATCGTCGGGGAGTTCGGGGGTGGCTTCGGTGAGCGCACTCAAGTGCTGGTCGAAGGCGATGTGGCCACGCCGGCGGCTCACAATGCCCTCGGCCTGGCACATCAGACCATGGCCGACACCCCCTTTGTGCTCACGTTCAGCGGACGCGCCCAGGCCGAGTCGCCGCTGTCGGTGCTCTACTTCCTCACCACCCCGCCTGAAGCCGGGGGAGAGGCCGACCTCTACGACCCCGAGTTCCTGGCTACGGCCATGGAGTTGGGGCTCAACGAGGACCTGAGCGTGCGTCCCGATGCCGACGTCGCCGCCATCTATGCTCTGGCCGAGGCGGCTCAACCCGAGGCGATGCGGCGGGTGTTGGCAGCCGAGGAGGGCGTGTATCGGTACATCGACGTCAGCGTGGCCACCCAGGCAGGAGACGGGGGCGCGTCGCAGCTGCGAACCGGTCTCCGCAACGCTTTCGCCCCGGTGGATGCCCTGACCGGCGTGACGGTGACACCCACCAACGAGTTCATCGTCAGCGCCGTGGTCGTCGAGGCCATGCAGTCGTCGCAGATCGGATCGCTCTTCCTGACCCTCGGTGTGGCGATGCTGCTGCTGGCGGTGAACTTCGGGATGACGGCGCGGCGACCCGGGCTGGGCATCATCACCATGCTCCCGGTGGTGTTCGTCGTGCTGTGGGTGTTCGGGATGATGAAGCTGGTCGGCCTGGCCCTCAATCCGGTCACAGCGATGATCGCCTCCATCGCGATAGGGATCGGCGTCCCCTACACCATTCACATCACCCACCGGTATCAGGAGGATCGTGCCCGCGCCTCCTCGGCAGAAGAGGCGATGCGGCTCACCATGACCCACACGGGTGGCGCCCTGGCCGGATCCGCCTTCACCACGGTGGCCGGGTTCGGCATCCTCATCACCTCGTCGCTCAAGCCGTTCCAGCAGTTCGGCATGGTGGTGGTCTTCGCCATCGGCTTTGCCATGCTCGGTGCGGTCCTGGTGCTGCCGAGCCTCCTGGTGCTGTGGGATCGCTGGCATCGTCGCCATGATCGTGAGGCGGTTGCCGGGGAGGTGGCTCCCAGGTGAGTCGGCGCCGACGCATCGAGATTCCGGCCGAGGTGGCCGCCGACGAGGCGGTGCCGCACGACCTGGATGCGACCCAGCACGAGCCGTACACGATCCCCTCGACGAGGCGCCGGTTGCGAGGAGCCATCGTCTACGGGGTTGCCACCGCGGTAGCAGGGGTCGCAGGTCTATGGCTCATCGCAGCAGTGTTCGCCGTCGCCACCGCATGGCACGTCGGCGCAGCGTGGGCGATCGAAGTACTCGATCCACAAGCCCTGGAGTCGGCAACCCGAGAGGTGCAGTTCCCGGTCGGTCATGCCTCAGCCGTAGTCGGCTTCGACGGCATCCGCGCCCGACCCGTGTGGAACGTCCTCGTCTTCAGCGCCGACGACCCACCCACCCAGCGCGGCCTGGTCCGCGTCGACGCCGTAGACGGCCACGTCGTGGAGTCCTTCACCGAGCCAGTAGCGAGTAGCGAGTAGCGAGGGGCGAAAAGCGAGTAGCGGTCTCTTGCGAATAGCGAATAGCGAATTGCGAATCGCGCTTAGAGCACGAAGCGGTCCCCGTCCCGATCCGCGACCTCGATCGAGACCACCGTCGTCGCCTGTCCCAGCCAACGTTCCAGGAGCGTGCCCGCCTGCAGGTTGCAGCCAGCCTTGAAGGCCGCCCAGGGCTCGCCGGCGTGGACGTCACCGACATCGATGGCGCTGCCGCCGATCGGATCGAGTCCCACCTCGTCGAGGGTGAAAGCCTCCAGGGCGACCACGGCCAGGTCCAGCTCGGCGGCGCGGCGCAGCGCCGAAAGCGCCACCGTCACCGGGTAGAAGCCCTCGTCCTCGGAGCCGCGCCGGGCGGCGCTGGCGTCGAATTCCCCGGCGAGCAGGTCCACCGGATGATCGCCGCCGAGGTCGGGGGCGTCGACGAGCGCGTCGGTACCGTCGGGGGAGAGCATGGCCCGCGCCGTGTCGAGGGCGCGTTGCAGATCGTTGACGTCGAAGGCCCACGGCTCACCGTCGTCGTCGGTGGGGAACTCGGCGAACATCTCCAGGTCGTCGAGATACGCGATACCCACGACGCGCCCTTCCTCGACGAACTCGACCACCTCCATGTCCCAATCGCCCTCGTCGGGCTCGCGAACGTGAAGATCAGTCATGAAGCGTCTGGGTGAGTAGTTCGGGGCCGGGAGTCAACACTCTGGTACTTGGTACTTGGCTTTTTGCGCTCGTCACTCGCTAACACTCGCTACTCGCTACTCGCTACTCGCTA
>DATKBG010000220.1:0-4962 GCA_035514255.1 Acidimicrobiia bacterium | reverse complement strand
CCTTCGGCGCGCCTCGACACGATCGGCCTGACCCGGCGGTCGGACCAGGCGGTCCACGGTGACCTGGTGGCGGGCGATCGAGTCGCCGTGTACGCCCTCAGTGAGGACGCATCGCCCCGTCGGCTCGCGCCTTCGGTGCTGGTCCTCGATGCCGAACCCGGTGCCGGCGGACTCGGATCGTCGGACGTCGCTCTGCTGCTGGCGGTGAGCGATCGACAGGCGCGCGATCTGATCCGCGGTGTGGACGAGGGATCGCTCTACCTGGTGAAGGTCGACCGATGACCCTCCGGGTCGCCACGGTGCTCTCGGCACGCGAGTGGGAGGCGCGCCTCGTCGCGGCGGCCCGAGCCTCGGCGACGGTTCGGCTCACGCTCCGGGCGTTCCGCCCCGGTGACGTCTCCGAACTCGCCAGCGCCCTCGATGTGGTCGTCGTCGGGTCGGAGACTCCGTGGGCTACGCCAGCCCGCCTCATGTCGTGGCAGCGGGTCGGACTCCGGGTGGTGGGGATCCATCCGGTGGGCGACGGCCCTGCTGCCGATCGTCTTCGTTCCGGGGGCGCCGACGTCGTGCTCCCCGACGACCTCGACGCGGAGGTGATCCTGCGCGAGATCCGTTTGCTCGAGCCGATCGCCGCCAGTTCTGCCGAGGTCAACCCGCTCACCGTGGTGACCGGAGCCCGGGGAGCTCCGGGGCGAACCGAGGTGGCGGTCGCCATGGCGTGGAGTGCCTCGGTGTCGGCGCCGACAACCCTGCTCGATGCCGACACCGAGGCCCCCGGGGTGTCCATCCGCCTCGGACTGGAGCCGCGGCCCGACCTCACCGACGCGATCGATCGCGTTCACGAGACCGGAGGCGCTCCGACGACACTGCTCCATTCGGTGGGACGCCTCGGTGTTCTCCCCGGATCGCACCGTCGGGGTGAACCCCGACTCCGAGCCGAGTCGGTGCTCGACGTGATCGACGCCCTGCGGGCGGTGAGCGGCGTCATCGTCGACGCCGGACCGTCGTGTCCCGACGATCTTCTCAAGGCGTCCGACGAGGCGATCGTCGTCGTCGACGCGACCCCGCGGGGCATCGTGCGAGCCACCGCGCTGATCGAATCGTGGGCAGGCCCGCCACCATGTCTCGTCCTCAACCGGGTTCCCCGGTCGGGAGCACGCGACACGGTCAGATCGGTGCGGCGCTGGACCGGTCTCGATCCCCTCGTGGTCCTCGGCGACATGCCGACCGTCGCCGCGGCTGCTCGGGTGGCGGGTTCACCCCCGAAGAGTCTGCTGACCCGCCTCCGCCCGCTCGCGTCCCAGGTACACCGATGAGTGTCGGCTTCCTCGACGAAGTCCTCTCTGATCCCCTAGTGGAGGAGGTGATCGTTCTCGGGGGCGGGCGCACCTTCGTCGTCCGCGATGGCAGCAAGCATCTGCTCCCCGACGTGGTCGACACCGACACCGTCCGGACGCTCATCGACCGACTCCTCGACGGGACGGGGCGTCGGCTCGACCTGGCGAGTCCCATCGTTTCCGCCCAGCTCCCCGATGGGAGCCGGGTACACATCACCGGGCCGCCGGTCACGCATCCGGACCGCATCAACGTCCAGATCCGGCGGTTCGTCGTTGCCGCCGCCGGCCTCGACGACCTGGTGGAGGTCGGGTCGATGCCGAACCGGATCGCCGCCCTGCTCCGACAGTCGGTCGTCGCCGGGGACACGATCCTGATCGCCGGCGCGCCCGGCGCCGGCAAGACCACGCTGGTCAACTGTCTCCTCACCGAGGTGCCGCCGGACCGGCGGGTGGTGACCTGCGAAGAAGTGTTCGAGGTCGACGCCGACCTCCCCGACATGACGCAAATGCAGACCCGCGAGGCGGGGCTCGACGGCGGCGGCGAGATCACCCTGCGCGACCTGATCCGGTCCTCACTGCGCCAGCGGCCTGATCTCATCGTTGTCGGCGAGGTGCGCGGCCCCGAGGCACTCGACCTGGTGCTCGCCCTCAACGCCGGCTGCTCGGGAATCGCCACCCTGCACGCCAACTCGGCCGCCGACGCTCTGGACAAAGTGGTCGGGTACTGCGTGCTCGCCGGGAGCAACGTGCACGTCGATTACGTGCGCCGCGCCCTCGCCGCGGTGACCGACCTGGTCGTCTTCATGGAAAGAACCCCGTCGGGGCGCCGGATTCGGGAAGTGATGGGAGTGTCCGGTATCGACGCCCACGGCGCGTTCGAACTGGATCCCGTGTACGCGGTGAACGAGGCGCCATGAGGGTCGTCGCCGCGCTCGCCGCCTTCTCCATCCCGCTGACGCTGGCCATGCCGCGGCGGCTGCTGCGAACCTCGACGGCTGTCGGCGTTCTGTCACGGACCGGGCTCGGGCTGACCGCGGGAGTGATCGGGTACGGCCTCGCTGCGGCTTCCGGCGCCCCCAACGCCCTCTCCGTCGCCGTGGGGGTCCTCGTCATGCCGGCCCCGTCCGGTATCCGCGCCTGGCGACGCCGTCGCGCCTCCCATCAGATCGCCGACCGCTGGGCCGACTTCCTCGCCGCCATCAGGACCAGGGTCGCTGGCGGATCGCCGATCCCGGAGGCAACACGATCGGCGGGAAGGCACCTCGGTGGGCGTTTTGCCGACCTCGACCGTGGTTGGGGAGCGAGTTTCAACGACACGATGCAGATCGTCCGCGCCGAGTGGGACGACCCGGTCGCCGATCGCGTGTTCATGACCCTGGTCACGGCGGCGACGGTCGGCGGCGGCCGGGTGGACGGGATCCAGGCACACCTGGCTGCCTCGATCGCGGCGGACGTTCGACTCCGGCGTGCCCATGACGCCGGCCTTACCCAGCAGCGGCTCACCGCTCGAGTGGCACTGCTCGCGCCGTGGGCGATCCTCATACTCACCCTCGCCACCAATCCGACCGCGGCTACGAGTTACGCCGCCCCGACGGGTACCGCCATCGTGGCGGGTGGATTGGCCGCCACGACGATCGGCTACGTGCTGGCGGTGAGAACCGCCCGCCTCTCCGAGCCACCGAGGCTGTTTCGATGACCGCGGTCCTGGTGGCGGCCGCCGCAGCGCTGTTGGTGATTTCGGTGCGTCCCCGCCAGCCCGTCATCGACCGGTACCTGGTGACCGAACCGACCCGAACCACCCGACGCCAGCGGACGATACGGGTGCCGGCATCGGCGATGGTCGGCGGGGCCCTGGGCGTCGTCGTGGCCGCAGCAGCGGAGGGAACCGGCGTCGCCGCGGTGCCCCTGCTCGCCGTCGCCGGGATCGTCGGCTCCCGGGTCGTCGCCGCCCGCAGGGGGCGGCTCCGCATGGTCCGGCTGGAGCACGAGCTCCCGACGGTGACCGATGCGCTCGCCCTCTCGATCCTCGCCGGCGACTCGGTGTCGGGAGCGATCAGGCATCTGTGCGGCTCGGCCGGCGGCGTGGTCAGCGACGAGCTGCGTGCCGTCGTGGACGCGAGAGCGAACGGGTTCGAGACGCGGCTGCGAGCCGCCGCCGATGGCACCGCAAGCCCTCAGGCGCGGCGTCTGTACCTGCTCCTCGCCCACGGCCATCGGGCCGGGGGCCGGCTCGCCGAGAATCTCTCCGCTCTCGCCGACGATCTCCGAGGCGGTCTCGAACATCGTTTGACCGCCGAAGGCGGTACCCGCGCGCTGGCGGTGTACGGGCCGATCCTCGGACTCATGATCCCCGTGACCCTGGTGTTCCTCATGTATCCGACCCTGGCAGGGCTCACCGCCCTGGCCCAACCGTGAAAGGAGCGAGTGTGTGGCATGGCCCCAGACCAGACCTGAAGGACGAGGACGGCGTCACCACCGTCGAGTGGCTCGGCATGGCGGCGATCGCGGTGCTCGTGGTGGCGGTACTGCTGCCCCAGATCCGATCGGCAACGACGAAGTTGTGGGTATCCATCGTCGGTCAGATGTCGCGTTTCTTCGGCTAGAAGACGGCAGCGCGGTGATCGAGGGCGTGGCGTCGATGGCGTCCGTGTTCCTCCTGCTGACCCTGCTGGTGCAGATGTCACTCGCCATGAGCGCCCGATCGATCGCCGACTCGGCAGTGGCGGCGAGCGCCCGTCGGGTTGCCGTCGAGGATGTCGATCCGGCGAAGGAGGCCGCGTCGCTCCTCGCCGAAGTCGCCTCGGCGGTTCCCGGTGCCATCGATGTGGTGGCCGATGTGACGGTCGACGCCCGAAGGGCCGTCGCCGAGGCCCGATTCACCTGGGTCCCACCCGGGCCGATCCTCGTCCCCTTCAGCATCGGTACCAGAGCCGAGGTCCAGCGTGCGACTCCCCCGTGACGACGGGTCGGTGCTCGTCGCCGACATCGCCCTCGCCGCAGCGGTGCTGATCGTGGTCGCCGCGATCACCTCGGCGGTAGGGATACTCGCCGACACTCGCCAGCGAGTCGACGAGGCGGCGCGTACCGCGGCGATCGTCGCCGCCCGAAGTGGCGATCTGAAAAGTGCCACGCTCGTCGCTCGCGGCATCGCACCCCATGGAGCCGCGATCACCGTCACCAAGGCAGGGGGATTGGTGACTGCAACGGTCTCGACACGGACCCGCCTCCCTCACCCGGTATTGCGCTGGGTGAGCCTCCGCGTCGCCGCATCCGAGGTGCAGCCGGTGGCACCGTATCGATCGGTGCCGTGAACGACCGCGGGTCGGTGCCCCTGACGCTCGCCGTGCTGCTCTTCGGATCGGTCGTGATGCTTGGCCTGGCCGTGGATCTGGCTCGGGTGGCGGCGGCGTGGCGGCAGGCTTCCCACACCGCATCGACCGCCGCCGAGGCCGGAGCAGGTTGGATCGACGAGTCCGCCGCCCGTCTCGACAGGCTCGTGTTGAACACCGGCCGTGCCCGCGAGGCAGCGCTCGCTGTGGCTACTGCCCCGCACCGCTCCGCCAAGGTCGCGGCAACCAGCACTCGCGTCTGCGTCCGGGTGACGGTCCCGGTCCCGGTCTCGATC
>DATKBG010000219.1:0-3521 GCA_035514255.1 Acidimicrobiia bacterium | reverse complement strand
CCGCTCCGCTAGGTCGGTTTCGGCCGATTTAGGGGGCGAGCCTATTGGCGTGCGCTCTCAGCTCACCAGTCCCTTTGATTCCAGCCACTCACGGGCGAGCACGTCGGCGTCGACGGCGTCGATGCCGTAGCGTTTGTTGAGCTCGCTGAGCTCGGCCGTGGTGATGAGCGCGCTCACCCGGTTGATCAGGTCCACGAGGTCCTGTCCGTGGGCATCGATCACGGCCTGCCGAAGCACTGGAACGATGTTCTCCGCCGGCTGGAGTCCCATGTCGTCGTCGAGGAGGACGAAGCCACGGGCGGCGATCACGCCGTCCGAGGTGAACAGCAACGCGACGTCGATGTCGCCCCCGGTCAGGGCTTCGACGGTCAATGGCCCACCGACGTCCAACGGGACGAAGTTGGCGAACTCGAGTCCGTACACGTCCTCATAGCCAGGCAGGCACAGTGGGCGCTCCGGGCACTCAGGCGGACCACCCAGCACGAGGGTGCCGTTGTGGGCGGCGAGATCACTCACCGTCGCCAGACCGAGAGCCTGCGCGGTCTCGGCGGTCACCACCAGGCCGTTCTTGTCCTGGGCCGGTGCGTAGTCGAGTGCGGTCAGCTCCTGTGGCTCCAGGGCGGCGACGAGCGCCGCATAGGTCGCATCGGAGTCGGGCGATGGGTCGCCACCTTCGTAGGCGAGCAACGAGCCCGTGTACTCCGCCATCAGGTCTATTTCGCCGTCGCGCAGCGCCGGAGCCACGATGTCGCGTGCCCCCAGGTTGAAGCGTCGCTCGACGGTGTACCCCTCGGCTTCGAGCGCCTGGGCGTATATTTCGCCCAGGATCAACTGCTCGCCAAAGTTGGTCGATCCGATGGTCACGGTCGGGCCGTCTCCCGATCCACCGCCACAGGCGCTTGCCAGAAGCGCAACGGCGATTGCGATCGCCCCAACGGTCCCGGTGCGGCGTGATGTCCGCATGGGTCCCCTCCTCAGGGTTGATTGTCTGAGGTGAAGAACCTAACTGACCCTCGATATGTTCCGAATTCCTGACTGCGGGGTGGCAGCTTCGCTGCGCGTACTCGGTGTGAGTCGCCGTTCGGCGGCGCCGAAGACGGCGTCGGTGAGGAGGGCGGCGGCGGCGACGAGCACCGCCCCGGCGAAGACGCGGACCGAGTCGCGCACGGCGAACCCGTCGATGATGAACCGCCCCAGAGCATCGTGAGCGACCAAGGCGCCGAGAGGCGCCGTCGCCACCACCTGCACCGCGGTGACGCGGATCCCGGTCATGATGACCGGCACCGCTAGCGGCAATTCGATGCGGCGCAGGATCTGTCGCCGCGTCATGCCCAGACCGGCTGCCGCTTCGACGACGTCGGGCGAGACCGCCAGGATCGCGGTGTGCGTGTGGATGAAGAGCGGGGGGAGGGCCAGGGCGACAAGGGCCACGTAGATCGACGGGAACCCGATGCCGGACGACATCCAGGGAACGGCGTCGGCGATCCGGATCATGATGGGGAGGGCGAGGGCCACGATGCCAAAGGTGGGAATCGCCCGCCCGGCGTTGACCAGAGCCGTCACCAGGCCGGTCCCGCGACCGCGATGGCCGAGCCACGCTGCCGGAGGCATGGCGAGCACCGCGGCGGTGATGAGGGCGGCTCCGCTCAACTCGAAGTGCCGCTGGGTTCGCGAGACGATGCCGGTGGGGCCCCACCAGTTGCCCCCGAACCAGGAGACCACCTCGGCGAGGAGGTCGATCATGCGCCGACCCGGCTCCGTCGCGCGGTCCAGGGGGCAATCAACCGGCCGACGACGACGAGCAGTCCGTCGAGGGCGGCGGCGAGCGCCACCGAGAGCACCGTGCCGATGATGATCTCGGTCTCGAAGAACCGTCCGAGGCCACGCAGGATGAAGAAGCCGAGCCCGCCCCTTCCGATGAGGGCGGTGATGGTGACCAGTCCGACCGTGGTGACCGCCGTCACCCTGATCCCCGCCAGGATCACGGGCATCGCCAGCGGGATCTCCACGTCGAACAGGAGGCGGCGGCGGCTGTAGCCCATGCCGACGGCAGCCTCACGGATTGCCGGGTCAACGCCGTCGATCCCGGTCACGATCGATCGCACCAGGATGAGCAGGGTGTAGGAGACGAGCCCGATCTGGGCGGTGAGCATCGTGACACCGGTGATCGGGACCAGGAAGGCGAACAGCGCCAGTGAGGGGATGGCGTAGAGGCCGGCGGACAACCAGGTGATCGGGCCGTAGGTGCGCCGGTAGCGAAGGGCGAGACCGGCGAGGAGGGCCGAGATGATCAGTCCGACCCCGACGGCGACACCGGTGAGTACCAGGTGTTCGAGGACCCGGTCGAAGATCTCTCCGAGGTGGCTGCCCACCCAGTCCCACCGGAAGAAGGGGCGTTCGGTACCGGCGATGATCATCAGCGGGCCAGTTCTGCGGCGATGATCTCGGCAGTGAGCATGCCGAGGAATCGATCCCCGTCGAACACCGGAGCGGCTCGGGTATGCGAGGTGACGATCACATCCAGCGCGTCACGGAGGCTGTCGCCGCGGCGCAGCCGGGCCGAGAAGGACCGGGCTCCAGTGGTGGGGACGAGGGAGTCGGTGAGATCCGCCGCCCAATGCCAGCCCAGCATCCGCTCACCATCGGCAATGCCGAACCAGTCGGTTCCGTAGCGATCCATGACGCTGCGGGCCTCCTGCGCGGAGGCGCCGGGTGCCACCACCGGGCCCGGTTCGAGGTCGACACCACCGATGGGGAGGAGGGAGAGCCGTTTGATCCCCCGGTCGCGACCCAGGATCGACTCCACGAACGGGTTCGCCGGTCTGGTGAGGATCTCGCCGGGGGCGTCGAACTGTTCCAGGATTCCACCGACGTTGAGGATGGCTATGCGATCGCCGAGGATGATGGCCTCATCGATGTCGTGGGTGACCAGGAGGATCGTCTTACCGAGCCGGGCTTGAAGCGCCCGTAGCTCCTGCTGCAGGTTGGCCCTGACGATCGGGTCGACGGCGCCGAAGGGCTCGTCCATGAGCAGTACCGGTGGGTCGGCGGCGAGCGCTCTGGCCACTCCGACCCGCTGTTGCTGGCCGCCCGACAACTCCGCCGGGTACCGGTCGCGCATCGACGGGTCCAGTCCGACGAGCCTGACGAGCTCGCCGACCCGCTCATCGATCCTCGTCTTGTCCCATCCGAGGAGTCGGGGGACCGTCGCCACGTTCTGGGCCACCGTGCGATGGGGGAGCAGCCCGACCTGCTGGATCACATAGCCGATACGGCGCCGCAGCTCGTGCGCGGGCTCGCTGGTGACGTCCGTCCCGGCCACCTCGATCAGTCCTGAGGTGGGCTCGATCAGGCGGTTGATCATCTTGAGGGTGGTGGTCTTGCCGCATCCCGAGGGGCCGATGAGCACCACCGTCTCGCCCTCCTCGATGGTCAGGCTCAGGCGGTCGACCGCCGGGGCTTCAGTGCCGGGGAAGGTCTTGGTGACGCCCTCGAGGCGGATCATCGGAGCAGCTCCCATG
>DATKBG010000218.1:0-6036 GCA_035514255.1 Acidimicrobiia bacterium | reverse complement strand
GGCGCTCAGTCGGCCGTCACCGGGACCCTGATCTCGGTCATCTCGAACGGGTTGTCGGCGGTGGCGACGATCGCGGTGATGCTGCAGCTGGAGTGGCGGCTGACCATCGCCGCCGTGCTCGTCCTGCCGCTGTTCATCGTCCCCGGTCGACGCGTGGGGAGGGTGCTGCGGACCATCACCCGGGAACAGATGGAGGCGAATGCACGACTCAACACGGCGATGAGCGAGACGCTCAACGTGAGCGGGGCGCTGCTGGTCAAGCTGTTCGGTCGAACCGACGACGAGGACCGGCGCTTTGCCGGGCATGCTGGCAGGGTTCGAGACCTGGGGGTCCGCAGGGCGCTGGTCGGACGGTGGTTCCAGATGGCGCTCGGGATCGTCGGCGCCATCGGTACTGCCATCGTGTTCTGGTTCGGTGCCGTGCTCGTGATCAGGGGGAGCCTCACGATCGGCACCGTGGTGGCCCTGTCGGCGTATCTGGGCCAGCTCTACGGGCCCCTGTCGGCGCTGTCGAACGCCCGGGTGGAGCTCGCCACCTCCCTGGTGTCGTTCGAGCGGGTGTTCGAGGTGCTCGATCTGGATCACGACATCGCCGACACCGACGCCGCCCCGGATGTGGCGCCCATCGAGGGTCGGGTCACCTTCGACGATGTGTCGTTCGACTACCGCCAGGCGCTCCCCGAGGCTCTCGAGAGCATTGACCGGCTGCCGGGGCGCGGCACCGAGGTGGAGGCCGGAGAGGCAGCGCCGGTGCTCCCCAGCCGGGCGAAGGCGATCGACGGGCTCTCGGTCGATGTCTCCCCGGGGAGCCTGGTGGCGCTGGTCGGACCCAGTGGTGCGGGGAAGACGACGGTCACCTACCTCATCCCGCGGCTCTACGAAGCCACGGAGGGTCGGGTGCTCATCGACGGACGGGATGTGCGGGGCATGTCGCTGGCCACCCTCGCCGGAGCCGTCGGTGTCGTCACCCAGGAGACACACCTGTTCCACGACTCGATCGGCGCCAACCTCCGGTACGCCAAGCCGGATGCCACCGCCGACGACCTGGTGGCGGCGGCGCGTGCCGCTCACATCCACGATTTCATCGCCGGACTCCCGGAGGGCTACGAGACGGTGGTGGGGGAGCGGGGCTACCGGCTCTCGGGAGGCGAGAAGCAGCGGATCGCCATCGCCCGGGTCATCCTCAAGGACCCGCGGATCCTGATCCTCGACGAGGCGACGTCCCACCTCGACGCGCGGTCCGAGGCACTCATCCAGGCGGCGTTGGATCGGGTGCTGCACAACCGAACCGCCTTCGTGGTGGCGCACCGGCTATCGACGGTGCTCGCCGCCGACCTGATCCTCGTCCTCGACGAGGGACGGTTGGTCGAGCGGGGCACCCACGGCGAGCTACTTGCCGTCGGTGGCCTGTACGCCGAGCTGTTCCACACCCAGTTCGCTGGCAGCCGCCGGTAACGTCACTGCGGTGATACGCCTCGTCCTCGCCATCGTTGTCGGGAGGTTGGTCGGGCGGCTCAGTCGCCTGCTCGGTCGTGGCGGCTCCGCGATCCCCGGGCTGGTAGCGGCAAGGATCTGCCCGACCGTCATCGACCGACTGGCCGGCAAGCTGCCCGACGGGGTTGTTGTGGTCACCGGGACTAACGGCAAGACGACCACCACGAAGCTCCTGGTTACCGCCCTGGATGCCGCCGGCACCCGCGTCATCACCAATCCGACCGGCTCCAACCTGGAACGCGGCGTCGCCACCGTGCTGATCGAACGGGCCACGGTGCGGGGGCGGCCGCGCGACGACATGGCCGTGTTCGAGGTCGACGAGGCGGCCCTGAGGACCATGGCCCCGCGGGTCCGGCCCCGTCTGGTAGTGGTCACCAACCTGGCCCGGGACCAGTTGGATCGCTATGGGGAACTCGACACGACCGCCGGGCACATCGCCTCGGCGCTGGTGCACGCCGGGTCGTCGCTGCTCAATGCGGACGATCCCAAGGTGGCGGCGCTCGCCGATGGGTCGTCGTCGTTCTTCGGCGCCGTGGCCGACATCCGACACCTGATGCCACCCGACGACGCCTTGTACTCGAGTGCTGCCGTTCGGGATCCGTCGATTTCGCCGGCCGTCGAGGTCACCACCGTCGAGCCGCTCGATGGCGGCGGGCAGGTGGTCGGCCTGGCGACCCGGACTGGTGCGGTCACCGTGCGCCTCGCCGTACCCGGGGTTTACAACGCCGACAACGCGGCGGCGGCGCTCGGAGCGGCCATGGCGCTCGGGGTGGGTGCCGAGGTGGCCGCCGCCGCGTTCGAGCAGATGACCCCGCCGTTCGGCAGGGGTCAGGTGATCGAGTATCAGGGCCGGCGGGTCGTCGTGGTCCTGGTGAAGAACCCGTCGGGCCTCAACCAGGCAGTGCGACTGTTGGGCGCGGTCGACCGGCCGGGTCAGGTGCTCATCGCCATCAACGATGAGCACGCCGACGGGCGCGACGTCTCGTGGCTGTGGGACGCCCGCGTCGAAGAGCTGGCGGGTACCGGGCACCGGTTCGGCGCTTCCGGGACCCGGGCCACCGACATGGCGCTGCGCCTCAAATACGCCGGCATCGACGCCTGGCACGACGCCGACCTGGAACGGGCCGTCGAGCGCGCAGTGACGGCCGCCGAGGCAGGCGATACGGTCTACATCGTGCCCACCTACACCGCCATGCTCCGACTCCTGGGCATCTTGCTGCCCGGGGTACCCCGTCACGAGGTGTGGGCATGAGCGATTTGCGCATCGTCCATCTGTACGCCGCCCATATGAACATTTACGGCGACGCCGGCAACGTGATCTGCCTGAAGCGGCGTCTGGCGTGGCGTGGCATTGGCGTCGAGGTGGCGTTCGTCGAGGTCGGCGATCCGTTCGACTTCTCCGGCGCCGACATCGTGGTCGCCGGTGGTGGTGAGGACCGAGCCCAGGTGGAAGTCGCCGCCGACCTGGTCGGGCGCTCTGCGGCGATCCACGAGGCAGTGCGCGATGGCGTCGTGTTCCTGACCGTCTGTGGCACCTATCAGTTGTTCGGTCGCCGATTCGTCACGGTCGGGGGTCAGGAGCTCCCCGGGATCGGGGTGTTCGCCGCCGAGACGTTCGGGGGTACGCGTCGCATGATCGGCAACGTCGTGGTGGAGGCACCGTGGGGTCGGCTCGTCGGCTTCGAGAACCACAGCGGTCGCACGGTGCTCGATGCTGGCCAGGAGAGCCTGGGGCGGGTGGTCAGGGGTCACGGCAACGACGGGGACAGCGGAGAAGAAGGAGCGGTGACGGAGAACTGCTTCGGGACGTACCTCCATGGCTCCGTCCTGCCGAAGAACCCCCACTTCGCCGACGAACTCATCCGGCGGGCCCTGCGCCATCGCCACGGCGACGACGTGACCCTCGATCCGCTCGACGACCATCTGGAGCTGACCGCCGCCGACGTCGCCGCCGATCGTCCCTAGGGGGCTGTCGCCCTAGCTCTCCTCGTCACCCTCGACGGGACCCGCCGGGATGACGAGGACCGGGCAGCGCGCCTCGCGGGCGACCCTGGCGGAGATGCTCTCCCACTGAGACTCGTCGAAGAGGGCTCGAGTGGCTCCCATGACGATGAGGTCGGCACCGATCTCGTCGACGGCTTCGAGGATGGTGGCGGTCGGGTCCTCACCTTCGAGGAACATCACCTTGGCGTCGACGCCGCGTTCGCGGAGGGCGGCGACGAGCGGGTCGGTGAGTCGGGCGCCGCGCTCCTCCACGTACCGGGCGATCACCGCGTCCTCCTGGGTCGCCCACGGTGCGTTCCCATCCGGTTCCGGCATCCACTCCTCGGAGCGGATCTCGTCGAGGAACGAGCGCGGCACCTCGATGACGGTGGTGACGTAGACCACCCCATCGGGCCCGGTGAGGTGTTCGGCGAACTTCGCCACAGGGTCGGCGCTGAGGGCGCCGGTGGTGGCGATGACGATACGCACGAGGGTGAGGCTATACGGAGTCACTGCGCACCGCGGCGCCACCTTGCTCGTCGGGGGACTCGGGGCGGTCATAGACTGCGTGGGTGAGCGACAGCACCGATCGTCGGCGAGTCCCGAGGTGGGTGCCCGCGGCCCTGGTCGGTGCAGCCGCCGTGATCGCTCTGACCGTGCTCGCTCTGGGTGGTCCCGAATTCGATCCCGACACGCCGGAGGGCACCGCTCAGGGTTGGGTGCGGGCGGTGACCGAGAGGGACTACCCCGAAGCGCTCACCCACCTCGAACCCTCGGTCGGGTGCACGGTCAGCGACTTCAGGTATGTATGGACTGCCTCCGCGGTCACGGCACGGATCGGGTCGGTTACCGGTGATGCGCAGCGGACGGTGGTCGAAGTGATCATCTCCGAGGCGGCAGCCTTCGGGCCCGGCTTCGAGATGCGTGAGTACCTGGTGATGGCGCAGCGGGATGATCGATGGCTGCTCACGGAAGTTCCGTGGCCGCTCTACGCGTGTGACAGGGAGGTCGACGGCTGATGTGGGCATTGGTGTGGATCCTGATCGGTTTGGGCGCGCTGGGGGTTCCGGTGCTCATCCTCACGCTCATCGTACGGGCGGGCCAGCGTGGAGCCGGCGGCGGGACCGCCCCCGGGGCGCCGGTTCGGCGGTTCTTCCAGTACTGGCTGATGCTCGTCGCTCTTCTCCTGGCGGCCTACGGCGTGAGCGGGCTGATTCGGGCAGCCGCCGTCGGCTCCGACCTGCTCGGCGGACGCAGTCAGGTAGCGGGACCGCTCTCGGCGGTGGTCGTCGCCCTGCCCCTTTTCCTGGTGCTCGCCGGTTGGACCCGCCGTCGTCTCGAATCCGACCCGGACGAGCGCCGCTCCATCGGCTGGCTGCTGTACATCACCGTGGCATCCGTCACCGCCCTCGCCGTCACCATGAATTCGCTCATCGGGGCCATTTCAAATGCCCTTGGCGACGCTGACCGGCCGGCGGGCCTGTGGGTGAACGGTGCCGTGTGGGGTGCGATCTGGTGGGCCCACTGGGTGGCCGGCAGGCACTTCATCCCGCCCGACGAGGGTCGCAGCCATCGGTTCATCGGGTCGCTGCTCGGTCTGTGGGGGATGCTCGGATCGGTGGCAGGCGCCGGGGTGGTGGTCGCCGAGGCGGCCTACTACGAGCTGTTCGGAAGCGGGCTGATCACCTCGGTGGCGACGAACCTGCGAGGCTTCGTCGGTCCGTTCGTGGTTTCCACGGCCGTGTGGTGGTGGTACTGGTACCAGCACACCAGGTCGGAGCGGGCGACAACCGGTCGCCAGGCCTATGTGCTGCTCGGTGGGGTCCTCGTCGGACTGTTGGCGGTGCTCGTCGCCGTCGGCGCGATCCTGTTCTCGATCCTGCGCTGGTTCCTCATCGACAGCGGTGATACCGCCCTCGATAACTTCGCTCCGTTCCCGGCAGCCCTGGTGATCGCCGCCGTCGGCTGGCTGTCATGGGATTACCACCGCCGGGTGGCCGACCGTACCGAGGCAGGTCGGGTCGGCGAGGTACGCCGGACGTACGCTTACCTGCTCGCCGGCGTGGGCCTGGTGGCGATGGTCGTCGCCCTCACCTTCCTGGTGGCGGCAGCCATCGAGGCGATGGTCGGCGGTGCGGTCCTCTCCATCTTCGACGGCAGCCGCCTGGCCCTGTGGGGTCTCACCCTCGGAATCGTCGGGATCCCTCTGTGGTGGCGTGCATGGTCATCGGTACAGGGCCGGGGTCCCGCCGGCGTCGACGAGCGGACGCTGCCGGCGAGGCGTCTCTATCTGTCGGCTTCCTTCGGTGTCGGGGCCCTGTTCGCCCTGATCGCTCTCATCACGGTGGCGACCCGTGTGTTCGAGGATCTCTTCGACGGCGGTATCGACGGCCAGACCATCTACGACGCCCGTTGGTCGCTGGCCATCGTTGTGGCCCTTGGCGCCATGGCCGCGTACCACTGGCGGGTGTTCCGGTCCGATCGTGAGGCCGAGCCGGCACGGACCGGTACATTCGAACGGCTGCTACTGATCGCTCCTGGAGAGGCGGCGGCTCTGGG
>DATKBG010000217.1:0-9899 GCA_035514255.1 Acidimicrobiia bacterium | reverse complement strand
ATGGAGCAGGCCGTAGAGGAGCATCGACCCGTGGCCGTTCGACAACACGAAGCGGTCACGGTCAGGCCACTCGGGATCGCCGGGATCGACCACGAGGTGCCTGCCCCACACCACGGCGGCGATGTCTGCCATCCCCATCGGCATCCCCGGATGCCCATTGCCCGCCGCCTGGACCGCGTCCATGGCGAGCGTACGGAGGGTGTCGACGGCGATCTGTTCGTGGTCCATAAGCATCGGAGGGTACAAGCAAGCACGGCAGACGGCAGACGGCAGAAAGCAAATAGCGCTTAGGGGGTGAGCGAATAGGCTCGCCCCCTTACTCGACGAGGAGCAAGGCGCGGGGTGAACGGTTCAGCTCGTCGATCCCGTCCGCGGTACACACGACGATGTCTTCGATGCGCATGCCGTACGCGCCCGGCTCATAGATTCCAGGCTCGATCGAGAAGGTCATCCCCTCCTCCAGGGGCGCCTCGTTGCCTTCCACGAGATACGGGTGCTCGTGGACCTCGAGGCCGATCCCGTGCCCGGTGCGATGGATGAAGCGGTCGCCGTATCCGGCATCGTCTATCACCCGGCGGGCCACCCGGTCCACTTCCTGCGCGGCCACCCCGGGCCGCACCGCCTCCCGGGCGGCGGCCTGGGCCTGTTCGAGCACGGTGTAGGCGGCGGCAAATTTCACCGATGGCTCACCCATGTGGAGCGTGCGGGTCGTGTCCGAGTGGTAGCCGCGGTAGCGGCCCCCGAAGTCGAGGACGATGGAATCGCCAGCCTCGATCACCCGACGCCCGGTCTCGTGGTGGGGCGACGCCGCGTTGGGACCCGACGCAACGATGGTGAAGGTGGACATATCGTGCCCCTCGGCGACGACACGCTCGGCGATGTCCCCGGCCACCTCGCGCTCGGCGCGCCCTTCGAACCGGATATCGCCCAGACCGGCGATCACCCGGTCGACGGCAGCGCCGGCAGCGCGGAGACATTCGATCTCCGATGGTTCCTTGCGCATCCGCAGATCGGCCATGAACGAGGTCGCCGGATCGAAACGAGCCGCCCCGAGCCGCCCCTGGAGCGCCAGCAGGAACACGGACCACGTCTGGTCGCCGACCAGCAAGGACGACCGCGAACCGACCAGCTCTGCAGTGAGCGCCACCGGATCCTCGGTCTCACCCCATGCCCGAACGGCAAACGCGCCCCGCCGATCGTCGACCCGGGCCGCCTCAAGCATGGGTACGAGAAGTGTCGGCTCCCCATCGGACGGGAGCACCAACATGGTCAGGCGTTCCAGCGGCATGGCCTCGTAACCGATGAGGTACGGGAGGTCGGCACCGACGGACACCAGGAGGGCGTCGACCCCTGCCCGTCGCAGTCGATCCCGCGTGCGTTCGAGCCGGGCGGCGTAGTCGAAGTCGGGGAACATCGGCTCGGCAGCCTACCGATACCTCGCCCGCCACCGGTACCCTCGTGATAGTCAACTATCCAAATCAAGGCACCGATGAGTCCCGCTGTGAACCGTCCCGATCCAATCCACCCGGCCGTCGTCCGCTATCGGCGCCTGGTCGGCCTCATCGCCGCCGTGGCCTGCGTCACGGTGTGGATGAGCGCCCTCGCCATCCTGTCGATCGGCGAGCGGGAACGACGAGAGGAACTCGCTTCCGAGCTCGGCGGCATCACCCGATCGACGTCCGAGTACATAGAGACACTGCTCGCCGAGCGTCAAGCCCACGCCGCCGGCATGGCGGCGCTCCCGGGAGTGGCCGAGGCTGTAGAAGCCCTCGCCGTCCACGGCGACCCGACCCTTCTCGAGCGATCGGATGACCTGCTCGACGCAGCGAGCCAGTTGGGTGCTTCGCAGGTCGGCTTCGTGCTCGCTTCGCCCGAGGGAGGCCTCCTGGGGAGCAACATTCCCGATGTCATCTGGACCGAGGGGGCTCTCCCCTGGGAAGCGGGCATCGAGGTCCTCATCCTGGAAGCCATCGGGGACGATCTGGGTGAGATCCGCACCAGGGTGTGGGCGCCGGTGGCGACCGGGGATGGAACGGTCGTCGGCTACCTCGGCCTCTCCTCCGACGTCACCCCGATCGCCAGGTTCCTCTTGGCGACCGTCGACACCTCGGCGTCGCGCGAGATCTACCTGTTCAACGGCGAGGGGCGGCTGATCGCACCCAGCCGCTTCGAAACCAACCTCGCCGAGCTAGGCCTCCTCGAGCCGGGGGCGTCCTCCGTCGGTCTTCGAGTCGCCGATCCCGGCCGCGACCTGCGCAAAGGCGGGACCGTCGACCCCGACGCGCCCCTCACCCGAATGGCGGCGAGCGCCACGGCGGGAGAGAACGGCTTCGACGTGGACGGCTACCGCGACTACCGGGGTGTGACCGTGGTCGGGGCGTGGCGGTGGATCGACCAACTGGGAGTCGGGCTGGCTGCCGAGGTGGACAAAGCCGAGGCCTTCGCCGTCTTCTCGTCGACCCGGCGACTGTGGACGATCGCCGCCGGGGTGCTCACCGGCCTCACCTTGCTGCTCGCCGCCACCTTCCTGGTGACGGCGAGCCGCCTCTCTCGCACCACCAACGCCCTGCGACGCCTCTCGGAGGGTCTGGAGAGAGAGGTGGAGCAGCGCACCGAAGAGCTCACCGCCTCCCGGGCGCAACTCCAGGCCGAAGCAGCGGTCAAAGACGACCTGATCGCTGCCGTGTCTCACGAACTGCGCACACCGCTCTCCGGAGTCATCGGCTTCGCCTCGGTGGCCCTCGAGTCCCAAACTCTCGACGCCCCGACCCGTGACCTGTTCGAGACGATCCTCGGCGAGGGCAAGGACATGGCCGACATCGTCGACGACCTGACCGCCATCAGCCGCCTGTCCACCAACACCCTGCGCCTCGACCTGTCGGAACTCGACCTCCTCGAGGAGGCGACCCGGGTCGTCCGCCACTGGGATCCAGCGAATGCGAGCCGGATCGAAGTGTCCGGCTCGTCAGCGACCGCCGTCGGCGATCGAGCCCGCACCCGGCAGGTGATCCGGAATCTGCTGTCCAACGCCCTCCGGTACGGGGGTCCGACCATCGAGGTGAAGGTCAGCCTCGCGGGTCCTACTGCGACCCTCACCGTCGGCGACGACGGACCCCCGCTCCACCCGGACGTCGAGGCCAACATGTTCGACCTCTACTTCCGCGGTTCCTCGGATGGTCTGGCCCCGTCCATGGGCATCGGGCTCGGCCTCAGCTGGAGGCTGGCGGATGCGATGGGCGGCGCGTTGACCTTTCGCCGCACCGACGACCGCAACACCTTCACCCTGTCGGTTCCCGCAGCCATCCCGGCGGCCGCCTCCATATCGTCCGCCAGTGCCCGGGTCGACCGGTAGCGTTCGGTCAGCACCACCGCCAGGAGGAATCAATGTCGGCATCCGTCACCAGACTCCGGATCGCTGTCGCCACGCTGGCGTTGCTCGTCGTTGCCTGCGGCGACAAAGGCGGCTCGACGACCACCGTAGGCGAGCTGACCACCACGACGAACGCTGCCATCACCACCGAGGCCGAGCCGCTCACGCTGGGAGTCCCATACGAAGGCGCGATCGACGCCACCTCCGATCCCTACCCGGCGAACACCCGGTACTTCTTTGTCGAGGTTCCCGAAGGGGCAAGCACCCTGGTGTTCACCCTCACCGACCTCGAGACCGACCTCGACCTCTACGTCGGCTACGGCTCGATCGACAGCGTCCAGGGCCTCGATGCTGGCTCATGGGAGTGGGCGGGACAGGAGTTCGGTACCGCTCCCGAGTACATCGAGATCGCTAATCCGGAGGGCGGTGTGTACTACATCGAGGTCTTCGACTACGACCAGGCAGGATCGACCTTCACGCTGATGGTGGCCGTCGACTGAGTCAAGACGCGCCGGCGATTGATCGGTCGGACTCACAAACGGTGCTCGACGAGCCAACGCGCCGTCTCGACATGGCGTTCGAGCGCGCTATCACCTTCAAATGCCCAGGCGATCGTCTGTCCGATCGTCCAGGCGGCGGCCCGGCTCGAATCCAGGTCGAAGGCGTCAACGAGCCGATCGAAGCGTCGCAGCACCTCGGCTTCGGAGTGGCCCAGCTCGTATGACCTGACGATCGGCGCCACCGAGAAGGCGCGGTCGCCAACGAGCGGCTTGGGATCGATGACCAACCATGGCTCGCGTGTCGCCTGCAGGACATTGTGCCCGTGGAGGTCCTGGTGGAGTAGCACCCCCGAGGTAACGCCGATGACACCCGCCAGCGCATCGACGGCCGCGTCGATGAGGCGACGTTCGACCCGTCGACCGGTGCGTTCCCAACTCCCGGGTATGTCCTCGATCCATCCCCGGGCTTCCTCGTCGAGCAGACGAAATGGCCCGTCGGCGGCGACCCAGAGGCGGGGCAGCAGTCCGATGAGGACCTCCATGGCCACCTCCGGGCCGGCGTCGGCGAGGTGATCTCCCGGACGGCACCGTTCCACGAGCAACGCGAAGAGATCGGGCTCGTGCCCGAGGAGCCGGATCGCGCCATCCCCGTCCCACACCCGCAGAGCCTCGGCCTCATGCGCTGACTCGTCGTGCGGGAACTGGATCTTGAGCACCGCAGGCTCGTCGTCGCTCGTGACCGGCACCACGAGAGACACATAGGACCCCGGGAACGGATCACCCGTGATCCGTAGCGACCACCGATCGAGGGCGTCGGAGACAAGCCGCGGCAGTGCGGCTACCCACTCAGGTCCACCCTCGACCGAATGGATCCGCTCGAGGGATTCGGGAAGGCGGAGGTCCATGGCCCGACGCTACCGGCTACCGGCTACCGGCCCTACTCGCTACTCGCTACTTCCTTGGCGTGGTAGGAGGAGCGGACCAGCGGGCCACTCTCCACGTGTCGCAGTCCGAGGAGTCGGCCCTCCGAGGCGAAGGCGACGAATTCGTCGGGATGGACGTAACGATCGACGCGGCGGTGACGCGCCGTTGGACGCAGGTACTGACCGATCGTGACCACGTCCACCCCGACGGCGCGAAGGTCCGCCAGGGCACCCATCACCTCGTCGGTGGTCTCGCCCATGCCGACGATGAGACCGGACTTGACGAGGGAGGCGGGGCTCAACCACCGGGCCCGGGCCAGCAGTGCCAGCGACCTTCCGTAGTTGGCCGCGGTGCGCACATCGCGCTGCAGTCGGAGCACGGTCTCCGTGTTGTGGTTGAGGACATCCGGCTCGGCAGCCATCACCGTCTCCAGCGCAGCCCGGTCCCCCTTGAAGTCCGGGATAAGCACCTCGATGTCGCAGTCGAGACGAGTGCGGATTTGGCGGATGGACTCGGCGAAGACCTCAGCCCCGCCATCCGAGAGGTCGTCGCGATTCACCGAGGTCAACACGGCATGCTGGAGCCCCATCTGGGCGACGGCCTCGGCGACGCGCTTCGGCTCGTCGCGATCGACCTCACCCGGCCGACCGGTGGCGACGTCACAGAAGCCGCAGGCTCGTGTGCACACGTCACCGAGCAGCATGAAGGTGGCCGTCCCGCTCCCCCAGCACTCATAGATGTTGGGGCATCCGGCCTCTTCGCAGACGGTATTGAGGTCGAGGCCCTCGACCAGCCGCTTGAGGTCGCGATACCCCGGTCCCAGATCGAGTTTGACCTTCATCCACTCCGGCTTCTCCGGCTCCCCCGGAAGGCGCCCGCGCACCGTGATCGGCACGGCGTCGCGGCTGTGCGGGGTGAACGTGCCTCCGGCGAGGAGGGCGTCGACGTCGAAGGCAGGATCGGCCCTGCCGGTGCCCCTGGTGAAAGCGGCACGCTGGTCGTCGACGAGGTCATGGCCGAACACCTCGGCGAACCGGGGAATCAGGACTTCGGCAACCTCCTCGATCGAGATGTCGCCCAGTAGACGCTGCAGCGAGGTGACCGGTCGGTCCGGGATGCCGCACGGCACTATGTGCTCGAACCAGGTCAGGTCGGTGGTGACGTTGAGGGCGAACCCGTGGGTGGTGACGCCGCGGGCGGCGCGCACCCCGATGGCGGCCACCTTGCCCTGCGCGGTCCAGACGCCGGTGAATCCGTCCTCGGCCCATGCCTCGACGCCCAGGTCAGCAAGAGCGCTGATCAGCACAACCTGGAGCCGAGCCACATGCGCGGCGACCTCCATGGACGAATCGAGCCGAACGATCGGGTATCCGACCAACTGGCCGGGGCCGTGGAAGGTCACGTCGCCGCCTCGGTCCACCCGGAACACGGTTGCGCCCAGGGCGGAGGCTCTGGCGTCGTCGATGAGGACGTTGCTCCCGCTGGAGAACCGACCCACCGTGTAGGTGGGCGGATGCTCGAGCAGCAGCAGGTAGTCATCGTCGGTACGGCCGAGCAGCCGCCCTTCGTGGAGTGCTCGCTGGAGATCCCAGGCTTCGTCGTACGGCAACCGACCCAGCCACCGGGACCGGAGCCGGGTCACACCAACTCCTGCTCCCAGTCCCAGTTCTCGAGGTTCTCCTTGATCCGCTTGAGGAACAGGACCGCCGTGGAGCCGTCGAAGGCCCGATGGTCCCAGGAGAGTCCCAGGTACCCGATGTGATGGATGGCGATGGCGTCGTTGCCGTCACGGTCCTGGACCACCACCGGACGCTTGACAATCGTCTCGGTCGACAGGATCGCCACGTTGGGCACGTTGATGATCGGGGCCGACAAGAACGAGCCGAACGGTCCCGGGTTGGTGATGGTGAACGTGCTGCCGCTCACGTCGTCGGGTTCCATCTTCCCCGAGCGGGCCTTCTCGGCCACGCGCCGCACCTCTCGGGCGAGCCCCTTCAGGCGCAGACCGTCGGCGCCCCGCACAGTCATAACCACCAGCCCTTCCTGATCCAGGTCGACGCTGAATCCAAGATCGATGCGGCCGTGCATGATGCGCTGCTTGTTCTCGAGATCGAAGGTCGAGTTGACCACCGGATACTCCTCGAGGGCATCGATAGTCGCCCGGGTGATGAACGGGAGATACGTGAGGGAGAAGCCCTCGCGCTCCTTGAAGGCGTCACGGTGGCGGCGGCGGACCTGCTCGACGGCCTCGTAGTCGACCTCGACCGACGTCCAGACGTGCGCTGCCGACTGCTTGGCGCGCATCATGTTCTCGGCGATCCGCACCCGCAGGCGGTCCATCTCCACGACGGTGTCCTCACCGGCGACGGCGGCCGGTGCTGCTGCAGGCTTCGGCGACGGCGGTGCCTCCTTCGGCTCGGACGCGGCGGCGGCTGGTGCCGGGGCGGCCTTCGGTTCCTCGGCAGGAGCCGGCTGGGCCTCGCCGCTCTCGATGAACGCCTCTACGTCGCGTCGGGTGACCCGGCCGCCGCTCCCGCTCCCCTCGATTCGGCTCGGGTCGATCCCATGCTCGGCGGCGAGCCGACGGACCACCGGCGACAGAAGCGCACCCGATCCGGACGCCCGGGGCTTCGGCTCGGAGGATGCCGGGGCCGTCTTGGGCGGATCCGCCGCAGGCTCGGACTCGGGATCGGACTCCTTCTTGGCCTCCGGCGCCGGTTCCGAGGTCTCCTCCTCTGCAGCATCGGTTTCTGAGGTCTCCTTCTCTGCAGCATCGGTTTCCGAGGTCTCCTCCTCTGCAGCATCAGTCTCCGAGGTCTCCTCCTCTGCAGCATCAGTCTCCGAGGTCTCGTCCTCTGCAGCATCGGTTTCTGAGGTCTCGTCGGAATCGTCCTCGGCCGGAGCGGCGGAATCGTCCTCGGCCGGGGCATCGGACGAAGGGTCGTCTTCATCCGGTGCCGAAGACGACCCTTCTCCAGCGTCGCCGATGACAACGAGCGGCGTCCCGACGGCGACGGTGGCGCCCTCGTCGACGAGAATCTCGAGGATCGTGCCCGCCGCCGGTGACGGGACCTCGGTGTCCACCTTGTCGGTGGAGATCTCCAGGAGTACCTCGTCCTCGTCGATCGAGTCGCCCACCTGCTTGGCCCACCGGAGGATGGTGCCCTCGGTGACCGTCTCTCCCAACTGTGGCATCGTGACCGTCATCGCCATGGTCTTCGACCCTCCTACGTGGCTGCGAGTGTGCGAACGGCTCCCACCACATCGTCCACCTGGGGGACGAAAGCGTCCTCGAGGACGGGAGCATACGGAATGTGCGTATGGGGCGGGGTCACCCGGATGACCGGAGCGTCCAGGTCCCAGAACGCCTCGTCGGCGACCCGGGCTGCCACCTCGGAGGCGACGCTCGAGAACGGAACGTCCTCCTGCACCACCACCAGCCGCGAAGTCTTGGCGACGGATTCGAACACCGCATCCCAGTCGAGTGGGACGATCGACTGCAGGTCGACGATCTCGATCGAGACCCCCTCACCTTCGAGGATCTCGGCCGCCTCCAGCGAGGTGTGCACCATGGCACCCCAGGTGACGATGGTGACGTCGTCGCCGCTCCGGGCGGTGCGGGCCGTGCCCAGGGGTATCTCGTAGTCGCCCTGGGGGATCGGCTCCTTGACACTGCGGTACAGCTTCTTGTGCTCCAAGTACACGACCGGGTTCGGGTCCCGGATCGCTGCCAGGAGCAGGCCCTTGGCCGCCGTCGGCGTGCTGGGAACCACGATCTTCAGCCCGGGATGGTGGGAGAGCATCCCCTCGGGGCTGATCGAATGGAACGGCCCGGCGCGCAGGCCAGCGCCGCTCGGACCCCGAACCACCATCGGCACCGCCTCACCGGCCTTCCAGTGGTACTTGGCGGCCTCGGTGAACAGCTGATCCATGCCGGGATAGATGAAGTCGGTGTATTGGAGTTCGGCCACGGGCCGCATCCCCTCCAGGGCAGCGCCCACCGATGCCCCGATGATCGCCGCCTCGGCGATCGGCGTGTCGATCACCCGCATCGGGCCGTACTTGGCGTGCAAGCCCTTGGTGACCTTGAACGCCCCGCCGAAGTCTCCGACGTCCTCCCCGAGAATGAACACCCGCTCGTCGCGTTCCATCTCCTCGTCCAACGCCTGGGTGATCGCGTCGAGGAAGGTCACCGGCTCACCCGACGGCTCCCCCGGCTCGGGCCCGGAGCCGTCGCGGACGGCGAACAGACCGGTCGCCACATCGTCGGCCGTGGGATCGTCTTGCTCCTCTGCCCACTCGATCGTCCGCTTGATCTTGTCGGTGATCCGCTCCTCGAGTTCGGCACGCTGCGCCTCATCCATCAGGCCACGCTCCTCGAGGAACGCCTCGAACCGCGGCAGCGGATCCTTGGCCATCCACGCCTCACGCTCATCGGGCTTGACGTACTCGGCCGGGTCATGCCCTGCATGACCGAAGTGGCGGAAGGTGACCGCCTCGATGAGTGTCGGCCCCTCGCCACGCCTCGCCCGATCGACGGCCTCCTTGGCCGCCGAGTAACACTCGAGGACGTCGTTGCCATCGACCACGATGCCCGGGATCCCGTATCCGTCCGCCCTGTGGGCGACGAACTCGAGGCCAAACTCGAGCTCATTGGGCGTGGAGTAGGCGTACTGATTGTTCTGGACGGTGAACACGATCGGCAGCCGCAGTACCGCGGCCATGTTGACCGTCTCGTGCCAGGCGCCCGTCGCCGTCGCGCCCTCACCGCAGTTGGCCAGAGCCACCCGATCCTCCCCCCGCTGCTTGAAGGCGAGGGCACAGCCGGCGGCCACCGGATAGGCGTCGGGTAGGGGGGACACCACCATGAGGGTCCCCTTGGACAGCACCCCAAAGTGCGTGTTCCCGTCGCGACCACCGGTCGGCGACGAAGCCTTGCCGTAGAAGTTGAGCAGCGTCTCCTCGAGGGTCACCCCCTTGGTCAGCTGCATCCCGAGGTCGCGATGGGTCGGGCCGAGCACGTCGTCGTCGCCCAGGGCGGCAGCGAACCCGACCTGGGCCGCCTCCTGTCCCACGCCCGGATACACCGCCCCCGGGAGACGCCC
>DATKBG010000216.1:0-2255 GCA_035514255.1 Acidimicrobiia bacterium | reverse complement strand
TCGTCGGCGGAGATCGACGATCTCGACCTCCTCGGCGACGCCACCGACGGGGTCCTGGTGGTCGAGTGGGGGCACGCTGCCGAGCAGGTGTTTGGTGACAATCACCTGATGATCCGTATCGAGGTCGTGGAGGACGGCGCTCGTCGGGTGGACTTCGAACCGCATGGTCGGTGGCGTTCTCGGCCGCTTGCGGAGATCGCCTCATGAAGATCCTCGCCATCGAGACCGCCACCGCGGCATCATCCGTCGCCCTCGGTGACGACTCCGGCGTCGTCGCCATGGCGAGCCTGCTCGACGCCCGCGGTCACGTCGAGTTCGTGATCCCTGCGGTCGAGTTCTGTTTCGATCGCGCCGGGTGGGACCCGGGCGAACTCGATGCGGTCGCGGTCGATGTCGGTCCCGGATTGTTCAGCGGCCTGCGTACGGGTCTGGCGACGGCGCAGGCGATCGCCGGTGCCGTCGGGGTACCGCTGATCCCGGTGAGCTCCCTGGATGCCGTTGCCTTCGATGCCGCCACCGGTCGCCGACGGATCTGGGGCGTGATCGACGTTCGGCGCGGGGAAGTGGCGGTGTGTCCGTATCGGCCGGTTCCGGGCGGCGTCATCCGGGACGGGGCGGTCGAGCTGTGCACGCCCGACGAGTTCAAGGGGATGCTCCAGGAGGACCGCTCGGACATCCTCGTCGTCGGGGAGCACGCCGCGTTGCCTGAGGGGAGCCTGGTGGGGTTCCATTCCCTCAAGACGGGCCGGCCGGAGCATCCGTCGGCAGCCGCAGTCCTGGCGATCGCTCGCACCCGCATGGACCGCGACGACATCCCCCATCCCGAGGACGTTCGGCCTGCCTACCTGCGAGACCCGGATGTGACGATCAACTGGTCCGACTTCAGGTCGGAGGGGCCATGGTCATGACCGTTGCCACCATCCGCCCGATGACCACCGCCGACGTGGCCGCCGTGGCCGACCTCGAGGGGGCTTCCTTCGACATGCCATGGCCGCCCGAGGTGTTCTTCAAGGAGCTGTCCGCACCGAGCCGCTGGTACCTGGTGGCCGAGTGCGAGCACGGGGTCACCGCGTATGGCGGGATCATGCTCGTCGACGGCGACGCCCATGTGATGACGATCGCCGTGAGCCCCGATCATCGCCGCAGTGGGGCCGGGTCGCGGATGCTCATGGCACTCGTCGACGCTGCGTTGGAGATGGGGGCGAACGCCATCACCCTGGAGGTGGCGGTGTCGAACCGCCCTGCCATCGCCCTGTACGAGGCATTCGGATTCGAGGCGGTGGGCACCCGGCCGGGGTACTACGGCGGTGAGGATGCCCAGATCATGTGGGTGGTGGAGGCGGACGGTCCGAGCTATCGGACCCTGCTCGACGAGATCCGGGCCGAGCTGTCATGAGCGACACGCCGCTCATCCTGGGCTTCGAGACCTCGTGCGACGAGACCGGCGTCGGGGTCGTCCGGGGCCACGAGGTGCTCGCCAACGTGATCGCTTCCCAGGTGGAGGAGCACGCCCGCTTCGGTGGGGTGGTTCCGGAGGTTGCGGCCCGGGCCCACGTCGAAGCGATCCGATCGCTGACCCACCGGGCGTTGCGCGATGCCGGCGTGCACTCGACGGACCTCGATGCCATCGCCGCCACACGAGGTCCGGGCCTCGCCGGGGCGCTCATGGTCGGATTCGCCTACGGGAAAGCGCTCGCCTGGGCGCTGGAGAAGCCCTTCCTGGGCATCGACCACATGGAGGGGCATCTGGTGGCGCCACGGCTGGAGGACGATCGGTTCGAGCCGCCTGCGGTGGTCCTGCTGGCCTCTGGTGGGCACAGTCAGATCGTCCACGTCGAAGCCTGGGGGCAGTATCGGACGGTCGGGTCGACCATCGACGATGCCGCCGGCGAGGCGCTCGACAAGCTGGCTCGCTTTCTCGGCCTCGGGTACCCGGGCGGGCCGGCCATCGACCGCGAAGCCCGCAGCGGCGACCCGGCGGCGGTGGCGTTCCCCAGGGCGCTACCGGACCGTCCCTTCGACATGTCCTTCTCGGGTCTGAAGACGGCGGTGATCACCTACGTGCGAGAGCACCATCGGGCGGGGACCCTCCCATCCATCGCCGACCTCGCCGCCTCCATCCAGGAGGCCGTCATCGACGTGCTGGTCGACAAGACCATGAACGCCGTCGAGGAGACCGGCGCACCACGGGTCGCCGGCGGCGGCGGTGTCATGTCCAACAGCCGGCTCAGGCAGCGACTGGGGGAGGCGTGTGC
>DATKBG010000215.1:0-7783 GCA_035514255.1 Acidimicrobiia bacterium | reverse complement strand
AGCGTTTGCCCCGGAGGATGCGCTCGGCGGCAACTTTCTCAACACACCTCCGGAGAGCGCGGCCACGGCCTTCATGACCTCGGCCTTCTCCTACAAGACCCTCGCTGTCGGGCTCCTGCCGCTGATGCAGAAGGCGGGCGGCGGCGCCCTCGTCACTCTCGATTTCGACAATTCGCAGGCGTGGCCGGCCTACGACTGGATGGGGGTGGCCAAGTCGGCCCTCCAGTCCGTCACCCGCTACCTCGCCCGCGATCTGGGACCCCACGGCATCCGGGTGAACGCGGTGTCGGCAGGCCCGCTGGCCACGGTGGCGGCCAAGAACATCCCTGGCTTCTCGGCCTTCGAACGGGTGTGGGGCGAGCGAGCCCCGCTGGGGTGGGACGTGGGCGATCCGGGCCCGGTCGCCATGATGAACTGCGTGCTGCTGTCGGACTGGGCACCGATGACCAGCGGCGAAGTGGTCCACGTCGACGGTGGCTTCCACGCCGTGGCGGCAGGCCCCGGCACCGACGGCGAGTAGCGCCGGTGGCCAGGGTCGCACTCTTCTTCGGTGGGCGCTCCGAGGAGCACGAGGTCTCGTGCGTGTCCGCGGTGTCCACGCTGGAGGCGCTCCAGTCGCGTGGCCACACGGTGATTCCGATCGGCATCGGCAAGGCGGGCACCTGGCACTACGCCGACCCGGACAGTCGGCCGCTGGTCGCCGATGGACCGCTCGCCAGGCTGGAGGTCCCCGGGGGGAGGATCGTGGGCGAGGGTCGCGCCGACGTCGTAGATGTGGCCTTTCCGGTCCTCCACGGCCCGTTCGGGGAGGACGGCACGATTCAGGGCCTGTTCGAGATGGCGGATCTTCCGTACGTGGGGGCGGGGGTGGTCGGTTCCGCCGTCGCCATGGACAAGGACGTTGCGAAGCGGCTTCTCCGAGATGCCGGGCTCCCTGTCGGTGCGTTCGTGGTCATCCGTCGGGGCGCCTGGCTCGACGATCCCGCGGGCGTCGTCGATGACACCTCCGGCGATCTCGGTTTCCCCGTGTTCGTCAAACCGGCATCACTCGGTTCGTCGGTGGGGGTCGGGCGCGCCGACGAGGAGGGGTCGCTCAAAGATGCCATCGACGAGGCGTTCCGGCACGGCGACAAGGTGCTGGTCGAGCCGGAGGTCCGGGGCCGCGAGATCGAGGTGGCCGTGCTCGAGGGACCGCGGGCGTCGGTTCCCGGCGAGATCGTCGTCAAGAACGGCTGGTACACATACGACGCCAAGTACCGCGACGACGCCACCGAGCTGTTGGTACCTGCCCCGCTCAGCGAGGCAGCCGAAGAGATGGTTCGGGACCTTGCCTGCCGGGCGTTCCAGGTCCTCGAGTGCCGCGGCCTCGCTCGCGTCGACTTCTTCTACGAGGAGGGCGGGCGCGGATTCCTCGTCAACGAACTGAACACCATGCCGGGGTTCACACCGAAGTCGATGTTCCCGATGATGTGGGACGCCACCGGCCTGCCGTACGCCGACCTGTGCGACGAGTTGGTGTCGATCGCCCTCGGTGGACGACCTGCGGCCGCCCCCTAGATCCGGACGACCGGGCAGGCGAGCGTACGGGTCACGCCTTCGACGGCTTGGATCTTGGCCACTACGAGGTTGCCGAGGGCGTCGTTGTCGTCGGCGGTGACGTGCACGACGACGTCATAGGGTCCCATGACCGCCGCCGACTGCGCGACACCGTCGATCTTCCCGACTTCTGCGGCGATCCGAGCTGCCTTGCCGACCTCGGCCTGGATGAGGATGTACGCCTCGACCATCTCACTCCCTCTGATTAGGTGGACCAGGTCGGACTATACCGTTCGACCGGTTGGGGGGTCCGGGCCGGGGTCAGGATCCGTCGGAGCCCATGCGTACCGAGGTGGCATAGGTGCGCTCGCCGTCGGCTTCGGTGTCGAACACGATGCGCTGACCCTGGCGAAGGGTGCGAAACACGCTGCCTTTGAGGCTCCCCGGACGCAGGAACACCTCGCGACGGTCGGCCTCGGTGATCACGATGCCGACACCCGTCTTGGGGTCATACACCTTGACTACGCCTTGCACCTGCCCGGACTCCTGATCGGCTGAGGATCCATCGTATCGCGGCAGGTCTGGAGTCTGGAGCCTCGACTAGACCTTCTCGACCTTGCCGGCCTTCAGGCAGGAGGTGCACACGCGGGCCCGGCGGGAGTTGCTGCCGTGGCGAACCCGGACGCGCTGGATGTTCGGCAGCCAGCGCCGGCTCGAGCGCTTGTGCGAGAAGCTGACTTGCTTGCCGACCCACGGCTCCTTGCCGCAGACCTCGCAACGGTATGACACAGCAGGACCTCGTTCATCGAAGGGGGACGGCCCAGAAGATTAGCAGCCACCAGAGAGCCAAGAACCAGTGGCCAGTGGCCAGCAAGTACCAAGTACCAAGTACCAAGTACCGGTCTTGCGAAATGCGAATTGCGCATTGCGAATTGCGCTTCCAGATACCCTCTCCTCGTGGCTTCTGAGCATTCCCTCGCCTACCTGTCGACCGTTGCCATCGACGAGGTGAAGGGGCTGTCGGGTAAGCGGGGGGCGGATTTGCACAAGGCCGGGGTCGAGTCGGTGGCCGACCTGCTCCTCCATGCACCCAGGCGATATGTCGACCGTTCGCAGACTGTGGGTATCGCCGACGTTCCGCTGGGGGAGGAGGTGACGGTGATCGGTACCGTCGACAAGGTGACCAGCCGCCGGCCGCGGCGCAACCTCCAGATCATCGAGGCCATGATCAAGGACGACTCCGACCGACCCTTGGTGGCCACCTGGTTCAACCAGGGGTTCCGCGAGCGACAGCTCTCGAAGGGGAGCGAAGTGGCGCTCTCCGGGAAGGTGGAGAGCGCCCGGGGGCGACTCCAGATGAAGTCACCTGACGTCGACGTCCTCGCCTCGTCGGCCGAGTCGCTGGTCACCGGCCGGGTAATGCCGGTTCACTCCACCGTTGGCGGTGTCGCTCCCGGGTACCTGCGAAGAGCCGTGCACAACGCCCTCGGCCGGGTCCACACGCTCGTCGACCCCGTCCCCGACGAGGTGCGCCAGCGGCTGGAGCTCATCGATCGCGATACGGCGATCCGGGACATCCACTTCCCCGCTGACCTCGAGGCGGCGACCAGGGCTCGTGGTCGGCTCGTCTTCGACGAGCTGTTCCGGCTCGAGGTGGCGCTCGCCATGCGCAAGCACCGTCAGGCCGAGGAGGCGACGGGCATCGTGCACTCCCTCGCCGGCGGGCTGGTCGACGCCTTCATCGAAGCTCTGCCGTATGAGCTGACCGGAGCCCAGCGCCGGGCCATCGATGAGATCCAGGACGACATGGCTGCGCCGCACCCCATGCACCGCCTGCTGCTTGGCGAGGTCGGGTCGGGAAAGACGGTGGTGGCCATGGCCGCCCTGTTGATCGCGGTCCAGAGTGGCTACCAGGGCGCGGTCATGGCCCCGACCGAAGTGCTCGCCGACCAGCACTATCTGGGGCTGGTCGACCTCGCCTCGCTGGTCGGCGTACGCATGGCGGTCCTCACCGGCTCGTCCAGGGATCGGGCTTCGGTCCTGGAGCGCACGGCCAAGGGCGAAATCGACGTCGTCGTCGGCACCCACGCTTTGATCCAGGAGGGGGTGCGGTTCGCCAACCTCGGGGTGGCAGTGGTCGACGAGCAGCATCGCTTCGGAGTGGCGCAGCGGGTGATGCTCAAGGAGAAGGGAGAGGGCCCGACGCCCGACCTGTTGATCATGACGGCGACGCCCATACCGCGAACGCTCGCCATGACGCTCTATGGCGACCTCGACGTCACCACCATCGACGAGCTGCCCGGCGGTCGCCAGCCGATCACGACGACCGTCACCGGCAAGGACGCGCCGAGCCTCCAGCGCGTCTACCGGCTGATCCGCAGCGAAGTGGAGGCGGGCCGGCAGGCATTCGTCGTCTGCCCGCTGGTGGAGGATTCCGACAAGTTGGAGGCGGCGTCGGCCACCGCCGAGCACGAGCGACTGTCGGCGGTGTTCCCCGATCTGCGAGTTGAACTCATCCACGGGCAGCTGCGATCCGCCGACAAGGAGGCGGTGATGGCCCGGATGCGCCAGGGTGAGATCGACGTGCTGGTGGCGACCACCGTCATCGAGGTCGGTATCGACATCCCCAATGCGACGGTGATGGTGGTCGAGGACGCCGACCGGTTCGGGCTCAGCCAGCTCCATCAGCTGCGGGGGCGGGTGGGCCGCGGCGAGCACCCGTCGCATTGCGTGCTGATCGCCGAGCCGACCACCGACGAAGGCGAGGCCAGGCTGGCGGCGATGGCTGCCACCGGCGACGGGTTCCGCCTGGCGGAGGAGGATCTGCGCATCCGCGGTCAGGGCACCGTCTTCGGCATGCGCCAGGCCGGCCTCGCCGACCTGCGGCTCGCCGACATCCTGGAGGACTTCGAGATCCTCGTCGAGGCTCGCCGGGAGGCGTTCAAGCTGGTCGCCAACGACCCGGAACTGACCGGGCACCAGGAGCTCCGAGCCGAACTCGAGGCGCTGCTCGGCGATGCGGTCGATTGGCTGATGATCTCATGAGGATCATCGCGGGCACGGCCAAGGGGCGTCGGCTGCGCAGTCCTCGGGGTAACGAGACCCGCCCGATGATGGACCGGGTACGGGAGGCGATCTTCTCGTCCTTGGGCGCCTTGGTTGTCGACGCGTCCGTCCTCGACCTGTATGCGGGGACCGGGAGTGTCGGCCTCGAGGCGCTCAGTCGGGGCGCAGATTCAGTGGTTTTCGTCGAGTCCGACCGCGAGGCACTTCGCGTGCTCGCGGCGAACATCGAGGCGGTGGGCCTCGGTGGCACCGTCGTCCGAGGGAACGTCGAACGGTTCCTGGCGTCGGATACCGCTACCTACGACCTGGCATTCGTTGACCCTCCGTATGAGGCACCGCTACCGTCCGTGGAACAGGTGCTCACCGCGCTCGGCGAACGGCTGAAAGACGAAGGTGTGGTCGTTCTGCACCGACGAACGGGAAGTGTGGAACCACCGTTCCCACGGGATCTGGTGGTGACGGATCGGCGGCGATACGGCGGCGCGGAGATCACGAGGCTGTCGAAGGAGAAGGCGTGACGACGGCTCTGGTACCGGGAAGCTTCGACCCACCGACGAACGGTCACGTGGACGTGATCGCCCGGTGCGCGGCGATGTTCGACCGTGTCGTGGTCGGCATCGTGATCAACCCGTCCAAACAGCCGATGTTCACCCCCGAAGAGCGCAACGCGATGCTCGTCGAGGCCTGCCCGTGGGAGAACATCGAAGTGGCGGGATTCGAAGGCCTCCTCGTGGACTTTGCCCGGGAGGTCGGGGGCGACGTGATCGTCAAGGGCCTCCGAGCCCAGGGGGACTTCGACTACGAACTCCAGCTCGCCCAGATGAACCGGCACCTCTCCGGCATCGACACGATGTTCGTCCCGACCCGCCCGGATCTCGGCTACCTCTCGTCTTCTCTGGTCAAGGAAGTCGCCTCGTTCGGTGGCAACGTGGATGAGTTGGTGCCCCCGGTCGTGGCCAAGGCACTCGCAGATAGGTTCCCGGCATGACCGACGAGCACGACGCCATTCAGCCCGACGAGGTCCCGGTCCCGCCGAGGATGGGGGAACTCCTCGAACTGGTCGATGAGCTGATCATCGCCGTCGAGGGCGCTCGCACCGTCCCGCTGTCGAGCAACGTCATGATCGACCGCGACGTCCTGCTCGACATGCTCTACCGCCTGCGCGACGACCTCCCCGAGGAGATGCGGGCGGCACGCTGGATGGTGCGGGAGCGCGAGACGTTCGTTGCTCGAACCAACGAGAAGGCCAGGGAAATGTTGGAGCGGGCCCGGGAGCACTCCGAGGAACTCATCAGCGAGTCGTACATCGTCAAAGAGGCGGTCGACGAGGCCAACGTGCTCGTACGGCATGCCGAGTCCGAAGCGACCCGCATCCGTCTCGAAGCCGAGGACTACAGCGAGCAAGCGTTCGAGCAGACCGAGGCCGTCCTATCGGACCTGCTGTCGCAGGTGCGCCGAGCCCGCGGCGAACTCCACCAAGCCCGTCGACGGGACGTCGACGAGTAGCGAGCGAGCGCTAGTCGTTAGCGTGCAGCCTGCAGTCATTCAGCTGGTATTTGGTATTTGGTATTTGGTATTTGGACCAAGTACCAAGTACCAAGTACTCGGCCTATGTGACTTACGGTTGACGCTCGTAGTGGCCCTACCATGACGGGCATGTCCCCCGGATCCTCTCCGTTCCGGATTCCCGTCCACGACTTGCTGGCCCAGCCGGGTATCCGTCGTGCCGTCGAGATCACCGCTCCCGTCGAGTGGATGGTCGGTAACACGACCGTGGGGCCCGTCGTGTCGGGACGACTCACCGTCGAAGGCGGCGCAGGCGGCGTGCTGGTCCGCGGAACCGTCTCTGTCGACGCCCAACTCACCTGTCACCGCTGCCTGACCGAGTGGGAGGAGATGATCGACGTCGAGGTCATGGAACTCATGGGAGTCGAAGACGATCCGGACGGATATCCGTTGCGCGAAGGCGTCGCCGACGTCGAAGATGTGTTCCGCGATGCCCTCTTGCTCGAACTTCCCCTCGCTCCGACCTGCTCGCCGGGCTGTCTCGGACTTTGCTCTGTGTGCGGAGGCGACTTGAATACCGGAGCCTGCGCCGGGCATGAAGCGGAGAGTGAGTCTCCGTTCGCCGTCCTGCGTGAACTGCTAGAACCCCAGTGATGGAAAGGGCGCGTCATGGCGGTCCCCAAGAAGAAGATGTCCCGGTCCCGCACGCGTCAGCGCAAGGCGGCGTGGAAGGCGACGGTGGTGAAGAGCTCACCGTGTCCGCAGTGCGGCTCGGCCAAGCTGTCGCACCGCGTCTGCCCGACGTGCGGTTCCTACAAGGGGCGCGAGGTGACGCCGACCACCTGAGTCGGCCCTGATGGCTCGCATAGCCCTGGATGCGATGGGCGGCGACTATGCGCCGCACCAGATCGTCCTCGGGGGCATCGATGCCGCCGGGTCGGGGGTCGACGTCGTCCTGGTGGGCGACGAGGCGGTCCTCGCGGCAGAGCTCGACGCCGCTGGTGCCTCACTGCCCATCGTCCACGCCGCCGAGGTGATCGGCATGGGGGAAGACCCCGCGGCAGCAGTTCGGGAGAAGAAGGGCGCATCGGTGACCGTCTGCGCCCGGCTGGTCGCCGATGGCGAGGTCGCCGGGATGGTCAGCGCCGGATCCACCGGTGCCGCCATAGCCGCGGCGGCCATCGGGATCGGACGGATCAAGGGCATAGGCCGGCCGGCCATCGCCGCCGTGTACCCGATCGGCATCCCGACCGTCGTGCTCGACGCCGGGGCGAACCTCGAGGTGAGCCCCGAGCATCTCGCCCAATTCGCCGTCATGGGCTCGGTGTTGGCACAGGTGTACCTGGGTATCGAACACCCCACCGTCGGCCTGCTCAACATCGGCGAGGAGCCGTCCAAGGGGCGCGACCTGGAGAAGGCGGCCCACGCGCTGTTGGCGGATGCGCCGGTGCGGTTCATCGGAAACGTCGAAGGGCACGATCTCGGAGCAGGTGTGGCCGACGTGTTCGTCACTGACGGCTTTACCGGCAACGTGTTGGTCAAAGCGGTCGAGGGTGTCGCCCGGGGGGTCGGTACGGCCGTCCTGGAGGCGCTGGCATCGGACGACGACGAACAGGTGCAGGCGGCGGTGAGCGCGGTGCTGCCCAAGATCATGCGTCTCAGGGAGCGGTTCGAT
>DATKBG010000214.1:0-5511 GCA_035514255.1 Acidimicrobiia bacterium | reverse complement strand
CCCGGCTCGCTCTTCTTGGCGAGCGTGGCCGTGCTCCCGTCGATCGTTGCGATCTTTACCAAATTGCAGTTGGGCTTCTCCGGCATCTCGATGCTCATCGTCGTGGGCGTCGCCCTGGAGACGATGAAGCAAATCGAGAGCCAGCTGATGATGCGGAACTACGAGGGATTCCTGTCGTGAGGCCGATGGCCTCACTCCGTCGCCAGTCGCCCGTCGCCAGTCGCCCGTCAGAGCGACGCGTCGGGAATGGCGAGTCGCGGGAGGTCGGCCCATGGGCCGCCGACTCCTGATCCTCGGGCCGCCGGGCGCTGGCAAGGGCACCCAGGCCGCGCTCGTGTGCAAGGCGCTGGGGATCCCGCATGTGTCGACCGGCGAGATGCTGCGTGACCACGTTGCTCGCGGCACCGAGCTGGGGAAGCAGGCGAAGGTGATCATGGACGCCGGCGACCTGGTTTCCGACGAGATCGTCATCGCCATGGTGGAGGAGCGTCTCGCTCAGGAGGACGCGGCGTGTGGCTTCCTGCTCGACGGATTCCCTCGGACCGCCCCACAAGCGGGCGCCCTCGAGCAGGTTATCGCCGAGATGCCGCTGGATGGGGTCATCGTGTTGGAAGTACCGGAGGACGAGATCGTCGCCCGGACGCTGGCCCGGGGGCGGAGCGACGACACCGCCGAGTCGGTTCGTACCCGCCTGGCTCGCTATCACGAGCAGACGGCTCCCCTCATCTCCTTCTACGAAGGGCGCAGTGACATGGCCCGCGTCGATGGCGTGGGGACGATCGACGAGGTCCTGGCACGGGTCGTGGGGGCGCTCGCTCGATGATGTCGATGAAGCGCCCCGAGGACTTCGCTCGCATGCGGGTGGCGGGCAAGGTGGTCGCCGAAATCCATGCGAATATCCGCGAAGCGGCCGAGCCGGGCGTCGCACTCATCGACCTGGACCGCCTCGCTGCCGACATCATCCGCGACCGGGGCTGCACCCCCAACTTCCTCAACTATGGCCAGCCGCCGTTCCCCGGCGTCGTATGCCTCTCGATCAACGACGAGATCGTCCACGGCATCCCCTCAGGGCGCACCCTCAAGGACGGCGACCTGCTCTCGCTGGATGCCGGGGCCATCTATGAGGGATGGCACGCTGACGCCGCGATCACCTTCCCGATCGGCGACATCGACGACGACGCATTGCGGCTCATCGAAACGACGGAACGGGCTATGTGGCGGGGGATCGAGGCTTCCCACCCTGGTGCCCGCCTGGGCGATGTGGGTCACGCCATCGGATCGGTCGCGGACGCGGCTGGCTACGGCATCGTGAACAGTCACGCCGGCCACGGCATCGGTCGCCAGATGCACGAACAGCCCAGCGTGTGGAACTTCGGCACCCCGGGCAAGGGCATGCGCCTCAAGGCGGGTATGGCGATCTGCATCGAACCGATGTTCAACGCCGGCAGCCACGAGACCCGCCTGTTGGACGACGACTGGACCGTTTCCACCGTCGACGGCAGCCTCAGCGCCCATTTCGAACACACGGTCGCCATCACCAAGAGCGGGCCAGAAGTGTTGACCCTCCAGTGAGCGAATAGTTAGAGGCAGTTGCCATGTCCAAATACCAAGTACCAAGTACCAAGTACGCAGTTCAAGCCACCTTTTCGGGCGCGATCCGCGAATTGTGTATTGGCAGGCGCGCCGAGTATCCTCTCCGTTCGGCCCTCTGGGGTCCGTCTGCTGTGTTCGAGAGAACCGCTGACGACGTTTTGAACACCGTCGTCGGGTCCCGATCCACCCACTTCGTGGGACATCGTGTGCCCGACGCCGTGGCAGGAGTGACGCATGAAGGTACGCCCGAGCGCCAAGAAGATGTGCGAGCGGTGCCGGATCATCCGGCGTCGCGGTCGTGTCTGGGTGCTGTGCACCAATCCGCGACACAAACAGCGACAGGGGTGAAGTGATGGCAAGAATCTCCGGGGTAGACCTCCCCAGGGACAAGCGAGTCGAGATCGGGCTCACCTACATCTTTGGTGTGGGTCGCAGCGCCGCCATCGAGACGTGTACTTCGCTCGGGATCGACCGCAACACGAAGATCCGAGACCTCACCGACGACGAGGTCGTCAAGATCCGTCAGTTCGTCGAGGCAAACTTCCGTGTCGAGGGTGACCTGCGACGCGAAGTGGCGCAGAACATCAAGCGCAAGGTCGAGATTGGCACCTACCAGGGCATCCGCCATCGACGCGGTCTGCCGGTGCGAGGTCAGCGCACGCATACCAACGCCCGCAGCCGTAAGGGTCCGCGCCGAGCGATCGCCGGTAAGAAGAAGGTCACCAAGTAGTGGCTGACAAGAAGAAGCCCACGCGTCGGCGCGAGCGCAGGAATATCCTGCACGGGGAAGCGCACATCACTGCGAGCTTCAACAACACCATCATCAACATCACCGACCTCGAAGGCAACACGCTCGTGTGGACCTCCGGGGGTACCGTCGGTTTCAAGGGTTCCCGCAAGTCGACGCCCTATGCGGCGCAGGTGGCCGCCGAGCAGGCCGCCAGGCGTGCCGGTGAGTTCGGCATGCGCAAGGTGGATGTGATCGTCCGTGGATCGGGTTCGGGCCGCGAGACCGCGGTTCGCACGCTGCAGACCATGGGCATGGAGGTCACCGGAATTCGCGACGTCACGCCGATCCCACACAACGGTGTGCGTCTCAAGAAGCGGCGGAGGGGCTAGATGGCGCGCTATACCGGACCTGTTTGCAAGCTGTGCCGCCGCGAGCGGACCAAGCTGTTCCTCAAGGGCGCCCGCTGCGAGAGCAGCAAGTGCGCCGTCGACCGCAAGCCCTATCCACCCGGCCAGCACGGTCGTGGCCGCATCCGCGAGACCCAGTACCTCATCCAGCTGCGGGAGAAGCAGAAAGCCCGCCGTATCTACGGGGTGCTCGAGAAGCAGTTCCGCAAGTATTACGAGGAAGCCGCTCGCCACAAGGGCATAACCGGAGAGAACCTCCTGCAGATCCTCGAGAGCCGCCTCGACAACGTCGTCTTCCGGGCTCGCCTCGCCGAGTCTCGGGCCCAGGCGCGTCAGTTCGTGTCGCACGGGCACTTTCAGGTCAACGGTCGCCGGGTGACGGTGCCGTCGTTCCGGGTCAAGCCCGGTGATGTGATCCAGCCCCGCGATAGGAGCAAGAGCATGCTCCCCATCCAGCATGCAATCGACACCTCAGGGGCGCGCAGCCAGTCGGAGTGGATGGACGTCGAACTCGACGACCGCAAGGTCACCATCACGGCCCTACCCAGCAGGGCCCAGATCGACACCCAGGTACAAGAACAGCTGATCGTCGAGTTGTACTCGAAGTAAGAGGAGCCGAAGCGTGCTGATCGTCCAGCGACCCCAAATCGATGAAGAGCCCGTATCCGAGACGAGGTCGAAGTTCGTCGTCGAGCCACTCGAGCCGGGCTTCGGCTACACGCTCGGCAATACCCTGCGCCGCACCCTGCTGGCGCGGATCCCCGGCGCGGCGATCACCAGCGTGCGCATCGAGGGTGTCCAACACGAGTTCTCCACACAGGGTGGCGTCGTCGAAGACGTCGTCGACATCATCCTCAACCTCAAGCAGGTGGTGTTGAGGGTCGACGTCGACGGCCCCCAGACGCTCTACCTGTCCGCAAAGGGAAAGGGCGAAGTGACCGCCGGGTCGATCTCCGCGCCTGCTGGCGTCGAGGTGATCAACACCGACCACCATCTCGCCTCGCTGTCCACCTCAGGCAAGCTCGAGATCGAGATGACCTGTGAGCGCGGTGTGGGCTATCGCAGCGCCGACCGCAACAACAAGGGCGACGGTATCGGGGTGATCCCGATCGACTCGATCTTCTCGCCGGTGCGCAAGGTGGCTTACACGGTGGGCAACACCCAGGTTGGCGCCATGACCAACTTCGACAAGCTGGAGATCGACGTGGTGACCGACGGATCGGTCACCCCGCGAGATGCGGTGTCGTCGGCGGGCAAGACCCTGGCGGAACTGCTCGGCCTGTTCGCCGACTTCGGCGAGGGAGTGGGTCTGGAACTCGGTGACGTGATCGTCGCCGACTCGTCCTCGCCCGACCTGGAGCTTCCGATCGAGGCCCTCGACCTCTCCGAGCGGCCCAGCAACTGCTTGCGTCGGGAGCGGATTCAGACGGTCGGTGAGCTCGTCGAGCGCACTGCTGAGGACCTGCTCAAGATCACGAACTTCGGTCAGAAGAGCCTCGACGAGGTCGTCGTCAAGCTGGACGAACTGGGCCTGTCGCTCGCCTCTTCGCGGGACGAGGAACTCGGCTGATGCCCCGCCCCAAGCGAGGTCGACGGCTCGGGGGTAGCGCCTCACTCCAGAAGTCGATGCTGTCCAACCTCGCCCAGGAGCTGTTCTGGGATGAGAGGGTGACCACCACGGTCGCCCGGGCCAAGATGCTGCGCCCCTATGCCGAGAAGCTGATCACGAAGGCTGCCAGGGGCGGGCTCCACAATCGCCGCCTGGTCCTGTCGGACATCGAGGACACCGAAGTGGTGACCAAGCTGTTCGACGACATCGGCCCCAGGTTCGCCGAGCGTGCCGGTGGATACACCCGCATCGTTCGTGTGGGCCCCCGCCGTGGCGACGGAGCCGAGATGGCCGTCGTCGAACTCGTGTGAGCACCGCTCTGCAACCGGCACCATCCGCGGGCCGGAAGGTGCCGCCTTCGATGCTCGTCATCACCGGGGTTCTCGTCGTCGGCTTTATCGCCCTCGGCGCAGCGACCGTGCTCAGTGTTACCGGAGCCAACGGGCCGCAGCCCCCGACTCTCGCCGACCTCCCGATCCCGACCGGTGTCGAGCTGGTCGACTCGCACACCCTGTGCGAGGCCGACGCCTGCGACGGTGCCGGCGGCGTGTTCGCCTGGGATCCGATCCGGGTGGAGGCGGCCGTGGGAATGCTCGCCGAGCACTTCCTCGGTAACGGCTGGATCGGCGACCCGGGGACCTGCCTGGAGGGTGTGCGATGCTTCCAGCGCGGGGGGCTCCGGTCGACCATCCGCCCATGGTTGGAGGTGGACGAGACGGTCGGGACGACGATGCGTGCCTCCATCCGCGAGCAGGGGATCATCGAGGACAACCTGGTGTACGTGAGCGTCATCCGCTGCGGAATCCTCACTGACTGCTAGTGCCCGGAGGCGAAGCCATGGCAGATGGCAGATGTACCGAGCACCCAAGTACCCGCTCTGGCTGTGAGCTGTGAGCTGTGAGCTGGGTACCAAGTACCAAGTACGGTCTTGTCGCCAAGGTTCCTAGTCTCAAGGCATGGCCAAATACCCTTACCCGGTCCGCTTGGCGGTGCAGATCATGCCGCAGCATGCGGCGGAGGCGGGGAGAAGGTCACGCTCCGCATCACCGCCGAACACGCCGACATCTGGCATGGCTTCGGCGACGCCGACGTGATGCGTCACAAGAACTCGGTCCTCGACGGGTGGTGCGCGAAGTACGGGCGCGATCCCGCCGGGATTGAACGCTCCACGG
>DATKBG010000213.1:0-10589 GCA_035514255.1 Acidimicrobiia bacterium | reverse complement strand
GCTCAGTCCCGTCTCAGTACCGAAGAACTCGACACCGCCGAGGATCGCGACACCTGACGCCTATCGTCGTCGCATGAGCAAACCCGAGGCTCATCGCGGTCCAACCACCCTGCGCAGCGGCCTGGGTCGGCCGATGGACTTCCGGCTCCTGTCGAACCGGGTGTCGCTCGCCCTTCCCCTGGCGGCCGGGGCGGTGGCCGGCCTCGTGAGTCTTCTCACCGGCGGCGGGTTCGCCGATGCTTTCCGGGCCGGGATCGCTGCGGGAGGATCGTCGTTCCTCGCCTGGGCTGTGACCCGGGAGTTGAATCCCGATCATCCGGTGGCAGCGTCGCTGGCCGCGGTCGCCGCGCCGTGGGCGACCATCGCCGGACCGCCATCTCTCGCTGTGGTCGCCGTGTGGCTGTTGGCCACCCGGGTGGTCGCCGGTACGACCGGGGCCGCCCCCTACGCCCTCGACATGGTCGGGGTCGGTGCCTTCGCCATCTGGGCGAGTACCAGCGAGGGAGGCCCACCGCTGGCGCTGCTGGCGCTCATTGCGATTGCTTCATCGACGGCCTTCGACCCGAGGAGTCGTCGCACGGTGCTCGTCGGGGCAGCCCTGGCGACGGCCGCTTGTCTCGTCGCGGCCCGGGTAGTGGGAGTGCTCGACCTGCCGGAGGCCTGGGACTCCCAATCGGCTTGGTGGGTGCTGGCCGTGGCGCTGTTCACTGCTGTCGCCCTGCTCGTTCGGGTCCAGTCCACCACGGATCGTCGTCCCGTTCCGATCGACACCGGTCGGGTCCGGGCGGCCATCGGTTGGGCCGCCATGGCGTGTGTGGTCGCCGTCGTGTGGCGCGGACCTGCCGGGATGGCCTCGATGGCGCCCCTGGCGGCGGCAATAGCGCTGACCGCAGCCTTCTCGCTCGGAAGCCGACTGGTTCGCTAGGAGTCCTGGCGGTCCCGGCGATAGTCCCTGAGAGGTGCGGAGGACTCAGGATGCCGAGCGGGCCAGGTCGGTCCGCATCGCGCCGCCGAGCCGCTCGAAGTCGCGGATGGCGAATCGGTCGGTCATTCCGGCCACGTAGTCGATGGCGGCGAGCGTCGGGTCGGTCTCGTCGCGGTAGCTGTCGGGGATCTCGTCGGGTTGCGTCCGGTAGTGATCGACGAGGTGCCGGATGATCTCGATCGCCTGGTCCCGTTCGGCCTCGGCCTCGGGACGCAGGTAGACGCGCTCGAACATGAACGCCCTGATGTCGTGCATCGCCTCGAGGACCGGCTCGCTCATCGACACTCTTCCCTGTGCCACCGACTCCGTGATCACCGCCTCGATCATGACCGAGATCCACTCGGAGCCAGGCTCGCCGAACACCGTGCGTGGACCTTCGGGCAGGTCGCCGTATCCGATCACTCCGGCGCGCACGGCATCGTCGACGTCGTGAGTGAGGTAGGCGATCCGGTCGGCAAAACGACACACCATGCCCTCCTCGGTTGCTGGCGGCGGGTCGATCTTCCACGAGTGGGCTCGGATCCCATCGCGGACCTCCCAGGTGAGGTTGATCGGTTCCAGCCGGTCGAGGATGCGAACGCTTTGCGCGGCGTGGTGCCACTCACCCTCGACATAGGGCGTCAGTGCGTCTTCGCCGGTGTGACCGAATGGAGAGTGACCGACATCGTGGCCCAGACAGATGGCCTCGGTGAGTGCCTCGTTGAGGCCGAGTCCCACGGCCAGGGAGCGGCCGATTTGCGTGACCTGGAGAGTGTGGGTGAGCCGGGTGACGAAGTGATCACCGTCGGGGTTCATGAACACCTGGGTTTTGTGCTTCAGACGCCGGAAGGCCTTGGAGTGCAGGATGCGATCCCGGTCCCGCTGGAACACGGTGCGTGCCGGGTCGGATGGCTCCGGTTCCGCCCTGCCCCGGGAGTCGACGGCCCGGGTGGCTGCGGGGGAGAGGTTTGCCGCCTCCCACGCCTCGATGTCGGCTCGGGTGCGGCGGATCAGTTTTGAATCACCGGTCACCATTCACCCGTTCCCGGTCGCGTCGGCCATGGTCGAGCCTATCGGGTGGCCGCCCCTCCCGAACCTACGCCGGGGTGCTCTGCATCTGGATGAGCATGAACACGATGAACCAGGTCGCCAGGACCGCAAAGGTGATCATCGCCAGTCGCTGGATCCGACCGGCGCCGATGAACATCGCCACGGGCCCGGGCTCACGCTGGCCGGTGATGATTCGGCGGCGCAGTTTCGCCGAGATGGTGTCGATGACCAGCACCACGACGATGGTGAGGAACAGGACGGTGCCCACCCGGGCGTAGTTGTTGAAGGCCAACTGGTTCACCAACTCGAGCCCGATCCCGCCGGCCCCGACGACGCCGAGGACTGCTGAGGCGCGGATGTTGATCTCGAAGCGATAGAGCCAGTAGGCCATGATCGTCGGCATCACCTGGGGCACGATGCCGAACCTGATCTGAGCGAGTTTGGTGCCGCCGACTCCTGCGACGGCCTCCACCGGTCCCGGATCGATGCCTTCCACCACTTCGGACGACAGCTTTCCCAGGGTTCCGACGGAGTGCAGGCCGATGGCGAGGGTTCCGGTCCACGCTCCGAGGCCGGTCACCGGGATGAGCACCATAGCCAGGAGCACCTCGGGGACGGACCTGATAATGATGAACAGCTGGCGGACGATGGCGCTGGTAGTCCGAGACGACACGTTCCGCGCCGCCACAAAGGACAATGGCAGTGAGATCACCGCCGCCATCATCGTCCCGACCCAGGCGATGAAGAGCGACTCCATGACCTTCGGCAGGGCACGCTGGACCGTTTCCGGACTCAGGTCCGGGGGGAACATGCGGTGGACGATGTTCCAGATGTCGGCCGGGGCGGACAGCAGGCGATCGATCGAGACGTTGAGTCCGGCCGCCGACCACAGGAATGGCACCACGATGGCGATGCCGATCACCCACCGGAAGATCCGGGGACCCCGGGGCTGCTTGGGGCGCAGCGCGCCGCTCGCCATCGCTTCATGGGTCTCGAGGTTCATACGAGACGCCTACGCAGGGCGACGCTGACCTGCTCGAGAATGAATACGACAATGCCAATCACGATGACGATCGCGAGGATGCGGTCGAACTTGTAAAAGACCCGTTGGGCTTCGAGGACGCGGCCGATACCACCGCCGCCGACCAGTCCGATCACGAACGAGGCTCTGATGCTCAGTTCAAAGATGTAGAGCGAATAGGCGACGTAATTGGGGAGGACCTGGGGCAGTACTGCGGTGCGGATCGCCGGGAAGTGGCGAGACCCTGCCGCCTTCGCAGCTTCGAGGGGTCCCGGACTGGCGGCGTCGATGGTCTCGGACAGCAGCTTGGCCATGATTGCCATGCAGAAGATGGTGAGGGCGAGGGTGCCGGCGAACGCCCCGCCGCCGACCGAGGCTACGAAGATCGCCGCCCAGAACAGGTCGGGGATGGTCCTGGTGACATTCATGAACGCCTTGTCGACCAGATAGGTCGTCTTGTTGGGCGAGGTCAGGGTCGATGCCATGAAGGCGACGGGTAGCGCGACCAGGCACCCGACCACCGTGGCCGTGATGCCGATGCGGAGGGTTTCGATGATCGGATTCGCCCGGAGGGGTGCCCCGAACTCCCACGATGGCAACCACCACCAGGAACCCTCACCGATCGCCCACCCGAAGTCGGGGGGCCAGAAGTTCGGCAAGTTGACGATGTTGGCGATCTTGGCGATGAGGCCGGGGATGGTGAACCCCACGCTGGCGCCGGCGAACGCGGTGAACAGGATGACGGCACTCCCGGTTGCCAGACCGGGAAGGCGGGTGACTGCGGCGAGAAAGGCGGCCAGACCCACGGCGGAGACGACGAGGGCGATGATGGCGTAGTCGCCGCGCCCGAACTCCGGTTCCAGGCCTCGCCTCAGCGAGTCGATCGGCCTGAGCACACCAAGGGTCTGAGCGGCCGGGATGGCGAAGGCACCGCCAAGGATCCAGACGAGAGCCGTGTTCATCGAAGACGCCAGCCGTGCTCCATGGCGTCTGGCCACCCATGCGCAGGCGATGCCCACCGGTATCCAGGCGGCGGCGAACTGGAGGCACAGCAGAACATCGATCGTCTCGGGGGTATCGGGAAGGACCCTGGTCGCGGCGACGGTGGAGGCCACGAATCCAGCCGCCAGCACGACGCGCTCGGTGAGGTCGGTCTCGACACGCCCCATGCGGAGGGCAAGGAGCAGCCCAGCGGCCGCGATCAGCCCCCAGACGATGCCGTACGCCACGAAGCCGAAGAGGCTTCCCACGAAGAGGGCTGTGGTGGCCACCACGAGAGCGAGGGCCATCGACGAGGCCCGCCGTGGAGCCTCAGGGCGTGCCTCCACTACCGCCGCCCCCTCCACGCTCACAGGTCGGCGCCTTCCAGCAGGTCGTCGGGGGTGACCGATCGCCCGTAGATGTCGCGGAACGTCGTCTCGGTGACGTCGGCGATGTCGCCGTCGTAGACCAGTTCGCCGTCACGCAACCCGATGAGGCGCTTGCCGTACTGGCGGGCGAGGTCGAGGAAGTGGAGGTTGATGATCGTGGTGATACCGAGGTCGCGGTTGATCCGGCGCAGGTCTTGCATCACCGTGTGGGAGGTCACCGGGTCCAGGCTCGCCACCGGCTCGTCCGCCAGCACCACCTTGGGCTCCTGAGCGAGCGCCCGGGCGATTCCGACCCGCTGCTGCTGGCCTCCGGAGAGATTGCTCGCCCGAACGTACGCCTTCTCGATGATGTTGACCCGCTCGAGAGCCTGGAGGGCGAGCTCCTTGTCGGCGGCTGGCCACAGACCGAGCATGGCCCGGGTGAAGCCGACCTTGGCGAGGCGCCCCATGAGGACGTTGTTAATGACGGTGGTTCGGTTCACCAGGTTGAACGTCTGGTAGATCATGCCGATCTCGGAGCGCAACTCGCGAAGGGCACTGCTCTTGGCACCGCGCACCTCGACGCCGTGGACTTTGACCGAGCCGTTGGTGATCGGGACGAAACCGTTGATGGCTCTCAGGAAGGTCGACTTGCCGGCTCCCGAGAGACCGACGATCACGACGAGCTCGCCGCTGTCGATGGTGACGCTCACGTCCTTGAGGGCTTTGAGGCCACCGGGGTAGGTGACCTCGACGTTGGTGAACTCGATCATCGGCGGCTCGTCTCTCCTGGTCGGGCGAGGGCGAGCCTAGCGAGTAGACCGACGCCGTCGCATGGCCGAACACATGGCCGCCGGAATCGGATGCGCTGCTCGATCCAGAAACGAGTGGAGCCGCCCCGAAGGGCGGCTCCACTCGTTTGGTCTGTTCGGTCGCTTACTGACCGAAGCCGAGCTGGTCGATGGCTGCCTCGATGAGCACGAACGAAGCCCGGGTCCTGTCATCGGCCCGGATCACGTCGGTCCATGAGTAGATCTTGTCCATGACCTCGCGTCCTTCTTCGGTACCGATGAAGTCGACGATCGCCTGGAAGATTGCATCCTTCAGGCTGTCGGGGAGGTTGGCATCGACGGCAATTACGTCGTTGGAGATCGGCGCCGAGATGTTGAACACGATCACCTTCTCACCGACGTCCGGGTGGGCCGCGCGCACGTTGCGGCGGGCATCGTCGAACGAGACACCAAAGTCGGCGTCACCGTTGTAGACGGCCAGCACCGAGTTGTCGTGGCTGCCCGAGTAGAACGACTCGTAGTCGACGTCCTGTTCGAGGCCGGCAGCCCTGAGCTCGAGCACCGGGAAGATATATCCCGAGGTCGAGGTCTCGGTGCCGAACGCCATGTTCCCGCCAGCGACCACGCTGAGGTCGACCGGCGACGGGCAGATCAGGCCGGCGGAGACACTCTCGTCACGCGTGCCGTCACCGTTCCAACCGACCTGCAATGCAGGCGTGTCGGTCGGGCCGAGCGCTCTCACGTTGCCGAACCCGTCGTAGCCGTACGCACCCTCAACCGGGGGTGTGTCCGCACCACAGAGGCTCGGATCGTTGGTGAAGTACTGGGCGTGATAGGTGGCCGAACCGAAGCGCACGGATTGCGCCAGCAGCTCGATGTTCGGGTAGATCCGGCTCGCCAGCACGTAGTTGGCGGGCGCGAACGCACCGATCTGTGCCTCGCCGGTACCCAGGGCGACACCGAGAGCGGTGTAGTCCGAGGTCACGATGCCGGACACGTCGATGTCGAGCGCATCCGCCAGGACCCCGGCGAGCACGTCGACGTTGTCCTGGAGCTCCTCCGCCTCACGAGAAGGCACGAAGCCGAAGATCAGCGAGTCGGGCCAGTCAGCCCTTGGGTCCATACCCACATCGCCTTCAGTGGTTGTGGTGGGCGCTGCGGTCGTGCCGGGCGCCCCCGTCGTGGTCGTACCGCCCGTGTCGTCGCCGCAGGCGGCGGCTACGAGCGCGAACGCAATGACCACGGCGAACAAGGTTCGCAGTCTTCGCATTGTTTCAACTCCCTAGTTGTGTATGGCTATTTGAGGCCGGTGCCGATCTTAGCGGTGTGCTGTGACCTGGTGTCAGGCCACCGGCAGGGGTCGCGAAAGGTAATCATCCGGTCCACGATGATGTGGAGGGCCGCCTGATGGCGGCCCTCCACATCATCGGTTGGCACATTCAGCCGGCGTACAGGACGCTTCCTGCCGGGGCGTCGGGGAACCACTTGTCGTAAATGGCCTGGTAAGTGCCGTCGGCGAGCATGTCGGCAAACGCCTGGTTCATCGCCGCGAGCAGCGCGGTCCGGGCCGGGTCGACGCCGAAGCCGTACTCCTCGTTGGTGGAGATGACATCGGCGATCGCCAGCGTCGGTCTGTTGGCCGTCTCGGCCGCAGCCGAGGGCTCATCGAAGATCACACCTTGCACCTGACCGCCCTCCAGGGCGATGTAAGTGTCGGCTGCCTCCTCGTAGGAGACCACTTCGACGCCGCGCGTGGCCAGGTTCTCCTCGGCCCACGCCTCACCGGTGGTGCCGGTCTGCACTGCCACCCGGTCGCCGTCAGCGAGGTCGTCCACCGACGCGATGTCGGGCGTGAGCGCGGTGTTGATGGTCAGTGCCTGCTCGGCCCGGTAGTACGCACTGGTGAAGTCCACCTGCTGGGCACGCTCCGGCGTGATCGTCGCGCCGGAGGCGACGACGTCGAACGCACCGGTGGCCAGCTGGGTGAAGATCGTGTCGAAGGCGGTCTCCACCCACTCGACCTCGAGGCCGAGGCGGCGGGCGATTTCCTCGACCAGCTCGACGTCGAAGCCGGTGAGCTCACCGTCGTCGCCGTAGAACTCGAAGGGCTCCCAGGGGATGTCCGACCCTACGGTCAGCACCCCCGCCGTCTGTGTCAGGTCGGCGGCCGCGGTGGTGGTCGTGCCCTCGTCGTCGCCACAGGCGGCGGCGATGAGCGAGACCATGGCCGCGACGGCCAACAGGTTTCTCATCCGCATATGTGTGTTCTCCTGAATGGATTCAAGGGGAATGTGCCGGTAGGCACAGACAGAGGGTACTACCCGGGCAGCCGGTAGCTGACTCCTTAGGAGCTTCAGCCTCAGGAAGCTCACAGCTCACAGCTCACAGCTCACAGCCAGAGCAGACACGAGTATTTGGTATTTGGTATTTGGTACTGAGGGCAGACAGCTCACAGCCAGAACGCTCTGGCTGTGAGCTGTAGGGCTGTTGGCTGTCTGCTCTCCGCTGTACCCTCAACCCCGTGACCGACTACCAGGCGTTGTACCGCAAGTACCGGCCCCAGCTCTTCTCCGAGGTCGTCGGTCAGGCTCACGTCACCGAGACGCTCGCCGGGGAGATCATCGCCGGCAAGGTCGCCCACGCCTACCTGTTCGCCGGGCCGCGGGGCACCGGGAAGACGACGACGGCGCGCATCCTCGCCAAGGCGATCAACTGTGCCGACCTCCAGCCCGGCGCCGAGCCCTGCAACGTGTGCAACTCGTGCGTGAGCATCACCGCGGGAACGTCGATGGATGTGGTCGAACTCGACGCCGCCTCACACAACAAGGTCGAGGACGTACGCGAGATCCGGGTCAACGTAGGCACCGTGGCGAGTGTCGGCGGGGCGCGACGGGTCTACATCCTGGACGAGGCGCACATGCTGTCTCGCGCCGCGTCGAACGCACTGCTCAAGACCCTCGAGGAGCCACCCGAACACGCCCACTTCGTCCTGGCCACCACCGAGCCCTACAAGCTCCCTGACACGATCCGGAGTCGAGCACAGCGGTTCGACTTCCACGCCATCGGGTCGGAGGCGTTGGTCACCCATCTGGCGGCGGTCGCCGGTGCCGAAGGGATCGAAGCGTCTCGAGACGGACTCGCCCTGATCGTGCGGCATGCCACGGGCAGCGCCCGGGATGCGTTGAGCCTGCTGGAGCAGGTAGCGGCCATGGGCGAGGGTGCGGTCGCGCCCAAGAAGGTGGCGCGAGCGCTGGGACTCGCCGACTCTGAGGTGTTCGGTCGCGTCGTGGCCGCGGTGGCGGCTCAGGACGCGGCGGCCGCGCTGATCCTCGTGTCGGAGGTCGCCTCGGTGGGTGCCGACCTGCGGAGGTTCACCGCCGAACTGCTCGAACAGTTCCGGGGTCTCTTCCTGGTCCAGTACGCCCCGAACGTCGAGGAGATCGTCGACGAGCCTGCCGACGTGGTCTCCGAGTGGCGATCGCTGTCCGCGAAGCTCGGCGCCGCCGACGTGCTCCGCTGCATCGACCTGCTCGGTGCCGCCCTGTCGGATCTCCGCGACGGCCGCGAGGAACGCTTGGTCGTCGAACTCACTCTGCTCAAGATGAGCCGTCCGGAGACGTCTCCTGACGTTCCGTCCTTGATCAGCAGGCTGGACCGTCTCGAGGAGAGAGTGAAGCGCGGTGTCCCGCCGGCGGTGACACCGGACCCTCCCAAGCCCTCCGCAGCGGCCGTATCCGCATTCGACGCTGAGCCGATTGAGAGTCCCGGGGAGGCCGAGGTCTCGGAAGCCGGCGAGGACGATGACGGATCCGAGGCCACTGAAGACCCGGTCGACGCGGCGCCGGCTGCCGAGCCCGAGGCGGCACCGGCGACCGATCTGGACCTGGCTGCGTTCATCGAGAAGTGGCCGATGGTGGTCACCCGAGTGCGCGAGGCAGCGGGGCCACGGCGCTTCGCCGTCTTTCGCGACGCCAGGCCCGTGCGAGTGGACGGCTCGAAGCTGGTGATCACGGTGCCCGGCCCGTTCCATCGTGACCAGCTGATCGAGGACCGTGGCCTTGCGGATGTCGTGGCCGCCGCGCTCGCCGAGGTCGCCGGTGGCAAGGTGGGGTTCACCTACGAGGCCGATGGCAATGCCCCGGCAGCGGCGGCACCGGTCGTACCGACGGTCGACGAGCGGGCCCCCGAAAAGGACGACCTCGTGGAGTCCGACGAAGGAGCCATCGATCCCACGGCCCTCGTCGTCGACCTCCTCGGCGGTGAGGTAGTCGAGCAGTAGTCAGTGGCGCCTTCGGCGCCGTACTTGGTACTTGGTATTTGGTAGCTGGAGAGATCGCGGGTGGTTGGGAACCATTTGACTTTCCTCCTCGGGGGAGGTGGCAGCGGCCGAAGGCCGATGACGGAGGGGGAGGCCAGACGCGTCGCGAGGCCCTCGTAGCGCTCGCCTTCCCCCCTCTCCGCCGCTCGCTGCGCTCCCGGCGGTACTCCCCCCTTCGGGGGGAGAGAATCCGGGCGGGCTCCAAATACCAAATACCAAATACTCATGGCTGCTCTGAGCCATGAGCTCTGAAGTACCCTGACCGCAATGTTCGAGGCCCCGGTTCAGAAGCTCATCGACGAGCTGGCGCGACTCCCCGGCATCGGCCAGCGGTCGGCGCAGCGGCTCGCTTTTCACCTCCTCAATACGGAGGAGGCCGACGCTCGTCGCCTCGCCGAAGCGGTCGTCTCGATGCGCGAGACGGTGCGGCCGTGCTCTCGATGCTTCAACGTCACCGACGTCGAGGAGTGCACGATCTGTCGTGACCCGCGTCGCGACACCTCCGCAGTTTGCGTCGTCGAGCGCGCCCAGGACATCGTCGTCGTGGAGCGCACCCAGGAGTTCCGGGGTCGGTATCACGTTCTCGGCGGCGCCATCTCACCGATCGAGGGCGTGGGTCCGGAGCAGCTCAAGGTCCGCGAGTTGGTGGCACGGATCGAGCTGGAAGAGATCAAGGAGGTGATCGTCGCCACCAATCCGACCGTGGAGGGTGACACCACCGCCCTCTACCTGGCCAAGCTGCTCAAGCCACTCGGCGTCCTGGTGACCCGGCTGGCCGCCGGCCTTCCCGTCGGCGGCGACCTCGACTACGCCGACGAGATCACACTCGGAAGGGCACTCAGCGGCCGTCGCGAGATGTGATCGAGCCATCGGGCCGCTCGGTCCTGCTCGTCTCTCCGTATCACTCGGGATCGCACGCCCAGTGGGCGTCGGGCTATGCCGCAGCCTCCCGCCCTCGGGTGCACATCGTCAGTCACGAAGGGCAGTTCTGGAAGTGGCGGCTGAGTGGCTCGGCGCCGACCCTCGCCGGGGCCGTGGTCGATCACATCGCCGAGCACGGGGCGCCGGACGCGATCATCGCCACCTCGATGACCGA
>DATKBG010000212.1:0-3870 GCA_035514255.1 Acidimicrobiia bacterium | reverse complement strand
TCCGGCGAGGATAGAGCCAGGTGGCGGAACCACCGCAAGACCAGACGAGTACCAAGTACCAAGTACTCAGTACCGGCCCCGACTCCCACGCCGAGAGCACCCGCCGCGGCTATGAGAACGCGCTCTGCCCCGTGATCGCCTGGCCGAGGATCAGGGTGTGGATCTCGTTGGTGCCCTCATAGGTGTACACCGACTCGAGATTGTTCATGTGGCGGATCACCGGATACTCGAGGGTGATGCCGTTGGCGCCCAGCACGCTGCGAGCGGTACGGGCGACGTCCAGGGCGGCACGTACGTTGTCCAGTTTGCCGAACGAGATGTGGGTGGACGACACCGTGCCGGCGTCCTTCATCCGCCCGATGTGGAGCGCCACCAACATGGAGCGGTTCACCGAAACCATCATCTCCACCAGTTGTCGCTGGATCAGCTGAAAGCGGGCGATCGGGCCGTCGAACATGGCCCGCTCACCGGCGTACTCGAGAGCCGTTTCGTAACAGGCGCGAGCCGCCCCCACCACCCCGAACATGATGCCGAAACGCGCCTCGTTGAGGCACGACAGGGGGCCCTTGAGTCCGACCACGCCGGGTAGCACCGACCCTTCCGAGAGCCGAACGTCATCGAGGACCAGCTCGGAGGTGACCGAGGCCCGCAGCGACATCTTCTTGTGGATGTCGTTGGTGGTGAAGCCCGGGGCATCGGTCGGGACCACGAAGCCTCGAATCCCCTCGTCGGTCTGTGCCCAAACGATCGCCACGTCGGCGATGCCACCGTTGGTGATCCACATCTTCGAGCCCCGCACCACCCAGTCGGTGCCGTCGCGCCGGGCGGTGGTTCGCATCGAGCCCGGGTCGCTCCCGGCGTCGGATTCGGTCAGACCGAAGCAGCCGATCGCCTCGCCCGCTGCCATCCGGGGCAGCCACTCCTCTTTCTGCTCCTCCGACCCGAAGGCATGGATCGGGAACATGGCCAGCGAGCCCTGCACGCTGACGAACGACCGGGTGCCGGAGTCGCCGTACTCGAGTTCGGTAGAGGCCAACCCGTACGCGGTGCTGCTGGTCCCGGCGCAGCCGTAACCGTCGAGGTGCATGCCGAGGAGGCCGAGGTCACCCATCTCTTTGGCGAGTTCCTTGGGGAAGGTGCCTGCCTCGAACCAGTCGCCGATGTCGGGGAGGATGCGCTCGGCGACGAACCGTCGCACCGTGTCGCGCAGCATCCGCTCGTCATCGTCGAGCAGTGCGTCGATCGCCAGGACGTCTTTTGGGTCCACCGGAGTGGACGGTACGGGGGCGGACATCACCGGCTATTACAGCAGGCTCGGCGGCGCACCAACGGCACGGGGACTACGCGCTGCGGTGACTCACTCGTCGACGCTGACGCTCGGTGAGGCCACCCCACACGCCATAGCGGACACGATTGTCCAGCGCCCACGCCAGGCACTGGTCCTGGACCGGGCACGACCGACAGATCTTGACGGCTTCGAAGGAGGCGGTGTCAGTGCCCGCGAAGAAGAGTTCCGGGTCGGCAGTCCGGCAGGCGGCGTAGGCCGCCCAGGGTCGCTCATCGAGGTCGACCTTGTACTGATCCATCGGCGTCGATGACGCGTGCATCAGGCACCTCCGCGGTAAACCGGTTCTACGAGATACGACGGTCGATGCACCCGGTTCGGTTCCCCGGTTGCTCGCCGTCCTCCGATTCCGACGGAGGCAGTACAATCTCCGACCGCGCTGAAGTCTCGAAACCACGGAGACTGCTCTTGCTCTACTTCGCCTATGACGCCCAGATCGACCCCGCCCGGCTGCGGACCATCGCGCCCGGGGCAAGCTTTGAGTTCATCGCCCACCTACCCGAGTGGGTGCTCGAGTACACCATCCCCAACGGCAAGGGCGGCCTCCCCTCGGTCCGCCCCCTGCCCGGCAACACGGTGTGGGGCGCCGTCTTCTCGATCAAGAACGGCGAGCGCAAGGCACTCGACGAGGCGGAGAAGGCCGAGGGCCGGATCCCGACCACGACCCAGGCGATGGACCGGGAGGGGCGCCGCCACGACGTGCTCACCCACGTCAGCAGCAACGGCCACCGCGAGTCCTTCACGCCCGAGTCGTCATATGTACGGCTGATGGTGAGCGGCGGCCGCCACTGGAAGCTCCCCGCCGGCTGGGTGATGGCGCTGGAGGAGCACCTGTCCTAGGTCCCTCGAGGAGGGGCCTGCCCGGTGCGCCACTCTCCGCAGTTCAGCTCATCCCGCGGCTCCCTCTGCACGCCTTGCGCTGCCGGTGTAGCATGACCACCGTAAGTAGTTGCTACGAAAGGAACGTCTATGCGCAGACGATCGACCACCATCCTCATCGCCCTCGCCGTACTTCTGGCGGTCGCCATCCCGGCGGGCGCCGTCATGTTCGGGGAGAAGGACGTCGACAACGAGTATCCCTACGTCGGCCTCGTCGTCTTCGACATCGATGGCGTCCCGAGGTGGAGGTGCACCGGGCAGCTCCTGAGCCCGACCGTCTTGCTCACCGCAGGGCACTGCACCGAAGGCGCCACTGGGGCCCGTGTCTGGTTCGACGTCGACGTGACTTCCCCCCAGTACCCGTTCGCCGGATCCGACTCGGTCGAGGCGACATCGATCCACACCCATCCGCTCTACGACGACTTCGCGTCGTTCCCGGCAACGCACGACATCGGGATCGTCATCCTGAGCGAGGCCCAGGCGGGTCCGTTCACGTCGCTGGCCCCGGTCGGCACGCTTGACGGCCTGAGCCTCGGCACGAGCCGGGCGTCGGCAACGTTCGCCATCGCCGGCTACGGGCTCCAGGATGCGCGCCCGACACTGTTCTCGGCGGAGCGCAGCCGCTACAAGGGCGAAGTGAAGATGATCAACCTCGAGTCGTCCCTCAACGCCGGATACAACGTCCAGCTGACCTCCGCCGCGGGTACGGGCGGTGGGCTCTGCTTCGGCGACTCCGGTGGCGCCGTCTACTACAGCAGCACCGTGGTCGCGGTGAATTCGTTCGTGCTCAACTCGTTCTGCATGGGCAGCGGGTTCTCGCACCGGACCGACATCGCCAGCGTCCACAACTGGGTGAGCAGCTTCCTCGACTGAGCCACGATCCGTTCGACGCCTCGGGGCCGCCACAGGGCGGCCCCGAGCGCGCGGCGGCCTCCGGGGAATTCCCCTGGCGTCGAAGGCGTTACTGCGGGATACTGATCGTGAGCTCGCCGGGTGACCGCGGTCGACGTTGCTACGTCGGCCGAGGAAAGTCCGGACTCCACAGGGCACGGTGCTGGGTAACACCCAGGCGGGGAAACCCGACGGACAGTGCAACAGAGAGCAAACCGCCGATGGCCCGTAAGGGCACAGGCAAGGGTGAAACGGTGGTGTAAGAGACCACCAGCGCACCGGGCGACCGGGGCGGCTCGGCAAACCCCACCGGGAGCAAGGCCAAGCAGGACCAGGACGGCCCGTCCGACGGTCCGGGTAGGCCGCGCGAGCCCGTCGGCAACGGCGGGCCCAGATAGATGGTCACCACCGGGAAACCGGTACAGAATCCGGCTTACAGGCGAACTCACGAACCGTTTCCGGGCCTCTCTCACGGGGCCCGGAAGCGCGTCCGGCCCTAGCCGCAGACCACCTCCATGATGCCCGAGACCTGCTCGCCGTCGCCCATGGCGTCGCGAAAGACGCCGTTGATCGAGAAGCCCCGAGCCGTGGCGGTGAACGACGGGACAACGTCCTCCACGAGGACCAGGGCGAGCTTCCCGTCGATCTCGACCCCGGCCGTCCCCGACGGCAGCCCGTCCACGGTCAGGGACGCGTTCACCATGTCGCCGGCAGTGGGCGTGTAGCGGTAGTCGGGGTCGCGCATGAAGCACTCC
>DATKBG010000211.1:0-14762 GCA_035514255.1 Acidimicrobiia bacterium | reverse complement strand
GCCATGGGGACCGCGCTCAACGGTATCGCTCTTCACGGTGGGCTTCGCCCGTACGGCGGCACCTTTCTCGTGTTCAGCGACTACATGCGGCCGTCCATCCGGATCGCCGCTCTGGCGGAGATCCCGAGCATCTTCGTGTACACCCACGACTCGATCTTCCTCGGGGAGGACGGCCCGACCCACCAGCCGATCGAGCACCTCGCCTCGTTGCGAGCAATGCCGGGAGTGTGGGTCGTTCGACCCGCGGACGCCGGAGAGACCGCGGAGGCTTGGGCACTTGCTCTTGCTCGGGATGGTGGCCCTACCTGCATCATCCTCACTCGGCAGGCGGTCCCGGTACTCGACCGGTCCGGGGTTTCCGGACAGGTAGCGAAAGGCGCATACGTCATTCGCGATGGGTCGGACGCCGTCGTGGTCGCCACCGGCTCGGAGGTGTGGGTCGCCCTCGGTGCCGCCGAGATGCTCGCCAGCCAGGGAGTGTCCCTGCGGGTGGTGTCGATGCCCTGCTGGGAGGCCTTCGTCGAACAGGACCCGGACTACCAGGCGGAAGTCCTCGGTGACGGACTGCCCCGCGCTTCGGTGGAGGCCGCCGCCACCTTCGGCTGGGAGCGGTGGGTCGGAGAGGACGGTCTCACCATCGGGATCGATCACTTCGGAGCGTCGGCCCCATGGAAGCGCCTCGCCGAAGAGTACGGGTTTACGCCTCAGGCCGTCGCCCAGCGCCTCGGCGCCTGGCTTGAGAACCGCTAGCGAATACCAAATACCAAGTACCAAGTACTCCTGATTGCCTGATGTCTCATACCTCGACCCGGCTCGTACCATCGGGTTTCCAAGATTCTCGAAAGGGATCCATCCATGAAAACCCGTAAACTCCGCAGTAACACCGACGTCGCCAAGTCGGCGCTCGGTGGCCTCGCCACCTTCGGCGCCGAGATGGGCCGCCTCGTCGGCCGCGGCGCCAAGTCCCTCTGGGAGGGCGCTCGCAAGATGACCTCGAAGGCCGCCTCCAAGGCGAAGGACAAGGCTGCAGACGCTGCCGAGGCCGTCGCCGACAAGCTGGACTGAGAGGGTAAGCGGATCGGCCCCTGGGGACTTCGGAGTCTGGCCTATTCGCATATCCTCTGACAGCCCACCGGGCTAGTCTCGCCCGCCGTGGAGGTCTCTCCCGCGGGCATCCTGACCATGTGGTCCGCCGGCCTCAGCGCCGGCCTGGCTGTCGTAGCCGCGCGCCGCATCGTGCGGCGCGGCTACGTGTGGCTCGCCGCTGGCACCACCGCCCTCTTCGGACTGTTCGCTGCGGTGGCGGGGTCCTCGTGGTGGGCATATGCGGCTTGTGCGTTCGTCGTCACGGCAGCGTTGCTTGCCGGGCACACCCCGAGTGTCCTCGCGTGCGGTGCCCTCGGCATGGTCGCCTTCACGATCGCGTCGGTGGAGGCCGGGAGCCCCGTTGCTCTCGCTGTCACCGGAGCGGTGGCCCTCGGTGCGATCACCACAGAGATGATGCTGGGGCACTGGTACCTGGTCGATCCCCGCTTGCCGCGGTCGGTGCTGCGGGTCCTGGCGTTGGCCGGGGTTGCCGGGATCGGTGCCGACATGATCTTCTCGGCGGCGGCCGGTGCGGCGTCGTGGGGAGACACTCAGATGGTTCTCGGCTGGGGGTGGCTCGCCCTCGGCGTCACCTCGGCCCTGCTGATGGTCATGGTGTACGCCGCGCTGGGAGAACGCGGCTACGCCGGGGTGATGGCAGCGACGGGTCTGTCCTACCTCGCCGTTCTCACCTCGACCGGTGCCGTGGTCCTGGGTCGGCTGCTGGCGTGAGCGGTCGGTGAGGTGGTGGTCGCACCCCCTTAGAGCGCGCGCAAATCGGTCGCGGGTCCAATGAGGTTTCTGCTTGCCACAAGCAGAAACCTCATCCCGGGGCGAACCTATTTGCGCGCGCTCTTAGTATCTGAGCCGTGAAGATCTACACCCGAAAGGGCGACGACGGTTCCACCGGCCTCTTCCACGGCGGCCGGGTCGCCAAGGACGACACCGGTCCCGAGGCCTACGGCACGGTGGATGAGGCGGTGGCAGCCCTCGGGATCGCCCGCGCCGCCGCCGACGAGCCGCTCGCCGAGCGCATCCTCCAGGTCCAGCGGTCCCTGTTCGTTCTCGCTGCCGAGCTGGCCACCGCGCCGGGAAAGCGGGAGCGACTCCAACCGGGCGTGAGCCTCGTGACCCAGGACATGGTGGATGATCTCGAGGCCGCCATCGACGAGGTGGAGGCCGCGTCCGGACTGCCGACGGAGTTCGTCGTCCCCGGGGGATCGCCAGCCGCTGCCGCCATCGACCTGGCGCGCACCATCGTCCGACGCGCCGAGCGGCGGACCGTCAGCCATGTGAGAACGGCCGGCGTAGCCGACAGTGTGGCTGTGACCTACCTGAACCGTCTCGCCGACTACCTGTATGTACTGGCCCGTTCAGCTGAGGGCCAGTGGATCCCGAGTCGGGAGGAGCGATGATGGAACTGGAGATCGGGGCAAGCCTCGAAGAGGCGAGCGCCGATGCCATCGTCGTGGGCGTGCGCGCCGGCCGGGATGCCGATGCGGACGGACGCTGGCTCATCGAACAGCTGCCGTGGCTGGAGGCGGCCATGGACGATGCCGACTTCACCGGGAAGAAGGGCCAGCTGCTCACCACGGCCGGAGGCGGCAAGGTGCCGTATCGCAAGGTTGCCCTTGTCGGCCTGGGTGAGGCCCCGGTCGATCCCGAGACCGTCCGGCGGGCGGCGGGGAGTGCGGCGAAGGCGCTGTCACGGTTGGCGACCATCGCCACCACCCTCCACGCACCACCCGGTATGGCCGAGGCGGCCGGGTTCGGCTTCACGCTCGGCTCCTACACGTTCGTCAAGCACAAGAGCGAGAAGAAGCCCTCCCTCATCGAGCGGCTGATCCTCATCGACGGGTCCGATGAGCAGTTGGCCGAGGCGCGAGTCGGTGCCGTGATCGCCGCCGGTGTGGGCTTCGCCAGGGACCTGGTCAACGAACCGGCCATCGGTATGCCGCCGGCGGCGCTCGCCGACACCGCCGCCCGGATGGCCGAGGAGGTGGGTCTAGGCGTCCGCGTCCTCGACGAGGACGAGATCGCCGCGGAGCGCCTAGGGGGGCTCCAGGGGGTGGCCATGGGTGCCGACAACCCCGCCCGCTTCGTCGAACTCCGCTGGGAGCCGGAGGGGGCGACCGGCTTCTTGGCCTTCGTGGGCAAGGGCATCGTGTTCGACTCCGGGGGCCTGTCGATCAAGCCGGCAGAGGCGATGGAGCGGATGAAGACCGACATGTCGGGTGCCGCTGCGGTGTTCGCCGCCATGCGGGTGATCGCCGAGTTGAAGGTGCCGGTGAAGGTGGTGGCCTTCGCCCCGCTGACGGAGAACATGCCGGGGGGCGGGGCGCTCCGTCCCGGGGATGTTCTCCAGATTCGCAACGGTAAAACGATCGAGGTCCTCAACACCGACGCCGAAGGGCGCCTGGTCCTCGCCGACGCCCTCGTCCTGGCCGCCGAGGAGTCGCCCGATCTCATCGTCGACCTGGCCACGCTGACCGGCGCATGCATCGTCGCCCTCGGCGAGCGCATCGCCGGCCTCATGGGAACCGATGAGGCCGTCGCTCGGGTCGTCGCCGCCGCCGATGCGGCCGGGGAGCGGGTTTGGAGGCTGCCGCTTCCCGACGATTACCGCAAGGACATCGATTCCGACGTCGCCGACATGAAGAACACCGGCGGCCGCTACGGCGGTGCGATCAATGCGGCCCTCCTGCTCAAGGAGTTCGTCGGCGATGCGTCCTGGGCCCATCTCGACATCGCCGGCCCGGCTCGGACGTTCACCGAGGCCGATCATTACCTGACCAAGGGCGGCACCGGTTTCGGGGTGCGAACCCTCGTCGAACTGGCCCGACAGACCGCCGCTGGGGCCTGACGACCCCAGGCTTCGGGTGAGCGGCCGGTAGCATCGTCGCCAACCATGCCGCGTCGCAAACTCCCGGTGGCCATCATCCTCGACCTGTCGGCGCTCGCCGTCGCCATGTTGGTGGCGTCGCTCACCGTGTTCGGTGAGCCGTACCCGTGGTATGCCCGGCCCGGCTCGGGCACGATGATCGCCTCGATGGCGTTCGGGGCCCTACTCGGGACCTTCCTCGCTTTCCGGCCCGCTGCCGAGGGACCGTCGCGACCGTCGTACGGAAGGGCGCTGACCATCGGGGCGGTCATGCTGGGCACCACCGCGGTCACCATCCTCCTCACCAGGGCGTTCTGGTCGCGGGCCTTCGTGCTCGCCGCAACTGCCATCTGGCTGGTGCTCGCTCTCGGTCACCGATGGGTGCGCCGCCGGCGTCCCTGGGCTGAGCGGATGGTGGTCATCTCCTCGGAGAAGGCGCTGATCGGGGATCTCCTCGGCGCTCCCCACGCCGACGTGGTCGCCGTGCTCGACCCCAGCGGGGAGGCACCCGAGGAGCCTATGGATCCGGGCACGACAATCGGCATCGACCTGCGTGCCGTGTTGAGCGACTCCATGGCCCGTTTCGTGTCGTCGTCGAGCATTGCCGGGTACCCGATGCGGTCCCTGGTGAGTACGTACGAGGAGCACACCGGCAGGCTCCCGATCATCCATCTCATGGAGGGGTGGGAGCTGACCGTGCCTCTGTCGGGTAATGGGCCCTACGTGCGGGTCAAGCGCGCGTTCGATACCGCGCTCGTTGTCGCCACCTCGCCGCTGTCCGTGCTGCTCGGAGTCGTCATCTGGTTGGCGATCAGGATCGAGTCTCGCGGCCCGGCGATCTTCAAGCAGGAGCGTGTCGGACTGGAGGGCCGCACCTTCACGCTCTACAAATTCCGAACCATGCGCAACGACTGGGGGAGTGGTGCCAGGTTCGCCGCCGAGGGCGATGACCGACTCACCCGGGTCGGCAAGGTGCTGCGACGGTTTCGGATCGACGAGCTACCGCAGCTGTGGAACGTCCTGCGCGGCGATCTCAGCCTCGTCGGTCCCCGGCCCGAGCAGCAGCCCTTCGTCGAACGGTTCAGCGAGACGATCCCGTTTTACGGTCATCGCCACCTGGTGCGCCCAGGGATCACCGGCTGGTCGCAGGTGAATTTCGGTTACGCCGACAGCGAGGCGGACACGGTGGAGAAGCTGTCTTACGATCTGTACTACGTGAAGCACCTGTCGCCGTGGCTCGACCTCGAGGTGCTGGGCCGATCGGTGTGGACGGTGCTGTCGGGCTTCGGGGCGCGCTGAAGTTCGCGTTTCGCTATTCGCTATTCGCTATTCGCAACAGACCATTGACGATGGCCGGGACGGCTGCACCCGCCGCGGCTTCGACGGTCGCCGTGGCCAGGCGGTCGAACTCCGTGGCTCCCCGGTTGACGATGACCATCGGATGCCCGTTGTCCACAACGGCCAGCGGGATGTAGGCGGCGGGAAACACCGACAGCGTCGATCCGATCACGAGGACCGCGTCCGCCCGGTCGGCCAGGTCGTGGCTGCGGAGCATGGCATCGACCGGCATCGCCTCGCCGAAGAACACGACGTCCACCTTGAGCGGACTGGCACAGCGATCGCAGTGCGGGTCGTCGTCACCGGCGTCGACGCGGGCGATGATCTCGGCGGTGTCGCTTCGAAGGCGGCAGCCGGTGCAGATGGTGTGTCGGGCGTTGCCGTGGAGTTCGACGACCGCCTCCTCGGGAAGGCCGGCCGCCTGGTGAAGTCCATCGATGTTCTGGGTGACACACCCGAGCATCTTCCCCGCCTCCCACAGGCGCACCAGAGCCTCATGCCCCGGGTTCGGGATGGCGTCGAGAACACCCGACTCGCCCCGATTTCGCCATGACGCCACCCGCGTCTCCCGCCGCTCGAGATAGCGATCGATGGTGAACTCGTCGGGATCGACGCGGGTCCAGACCCCGTCAGGCCCGCGAAAGTCCGGGATACCCGACTCGGTGGAGATTCCGGCCCCGGTGAACACGAGAAGACGCGTCGAGCCAGCAAGAGCGTCGATGGCAGCAGAGACTTGGTCCGACATGTGCGCGAGGGTACCGACATCGAGCAAACGGCTAACAGTCAACAGCGAGAGGAAGCTCACAGCTAACAGTCAACAGCTAACAGCCAAACCCGCTCTGGCTGTGAGCTGTTAGCTGTGAGCTATGTCTCTGTACCAAATACCAAATACCTCATTCTTTCGCGCTCTGGCACAACTCTCTTGCACTCAACTACATCTAACTGCTATCAACTCTGGCATGACCGCCGTTGTGCCCGGGTTCATCCGTCGAGATGATCGTCCTCCCATCGACGCGGAAGTCGCGCCAGCCCCGGGCGCAGCTGCGGTCCGCTGGCTCGCCGCCACCGAACGGCCGTGGATCGAGCCGTGCCTCGGAGTCGACCCGGAGTCTGGCCACCACCCGGCGGACCCGGCCGTGCGGCGCTACTGGACGGCTGTGCTTGGCCCGGGAGCGGTCGCCGATCTGCTGCGGCTGCTCACCGCGGCCCGCACCGGCCGCCTCATCCGCCGCCCGTACAACCTTTCGTCACTCGTTGCCGAGGGCCTGGTGGAGACGAGGGCGGAGACGATCCTGGTGCCCCCTCGGATCCCCTATCTCGGCGAGAAGCAGATGCGCCGACTTTCCCCCCGCCTACGCAGTGAATACCGCTTCTTGCTGAAGAGGGCCCAAGAAGCAGAGGGCGGCCATTAGCTATTGGCAGTTGGCCTTCGGCCAGAGATGGATCAAGAGTCTTGCTAATTGCTAATTGCTATCCGCGATCGTGCTGGCCATCAGCTGCTGAGCCAGCTCGGCGGAGTCGGTTGTGGGTCGCAGGCAGGCGAAGCCGTGGCAGACGTAGGCGGTGGCGTGGCCGTCGAGCTGACTGCGGCCATGGAGCAGCGGGATCGCGCTGGCGTCCGGTGTCTCGCTCACGGCCACGACGCGGCCGGGTCGATGGCCGTCGAAGACGACCGCCAGCAGCGCCCGTGTGTCGTCGGCATCGGGATCACCCACGATGGCGACCTCGTCGATCGGCTCGCTGGCCAGCTGGAGGGCCTGCAGCCACTGGGAGAAGGCCGTGGGGTACTGCGCGGCTGCCGGCACGATGGGCATGAGCGCTCGCTCGGCGGCGTCACGGTAGCGGCCCTCGCCGGTGAGCGCGGCGAGGCGGAGGAGCACGAGGGTGGCCATGGCACCACCGGACGGCAGGGCATTGTCCTGGAGGCTCCGGGGTCGGGCGATGAGCGCCTCGGCGTCGTCGGCCGTGTCGTGGAAGCCGCCATCGGCTGCGGCGAAGTGGGTCAGGATGAGGTCGGCCAGGTGGCGTGCTGCGCTGAACCAGCGTTCCTCGAACGTGGCCTCGTAGAGCGCCAGCAGCCCATCGGCGAGGTGGGCGTGATCCTCCAGGACGGCGGCATGCTGGGCGGGGCCGTCCTTCCAGGAGCGCAGCAGGCGGCCCTCCGGCGTGCGCATCTCGCCCAGGACGAAGTCGGCGGCTTCGGCCGCGATGCGCCGATAGCCCTCATCGCTGAACGCCCGCCCGGCCTCGGCGAAGGCCGCGATGGTGAGGCCGTTCCAGGCCGTCAGGACCTTGTCGTCACGAGCCGGCTGGGGGCGCGCGCCACGAGCGCGGTGCAGTTTCACGCGTGCCCGGCTCAGGGCTTCCGCGATCTCCTCCCTCGGGCGCCCCAGCTCCGCGGCGAGCGCCGTGTCCGATCTGGCGCGCGTCAGGATGGTGTGGCCCTCCCAGTTGCCGCGATCGGTCACTCCGTAGGCGGCCTCGAAGAGGGCGGCGTCCTCGCCGAGGACGCCGCGAACCTGGCCCCGGCTCCAGACGTAGGTGGCTCCTTCGACGCCCTCGGTGTCCGCATCGAGGCTGGAGGCGAACGCGCCGCTGGGGGGGTTCCGCAGCTCATGAGCCATGAAGTCGAGCGTCTCTCTGGCCACCGCCGCGTACCGCTCATCGCCGGTGACCTGCCAGGCGTGGAGGTAGACGCGCCCCAGCTGAGCGTTGTCGTAGAGCATCTTTTCGAAGTGCGGCACGAGCCAGATGGCATCGGTCGCATAGCGCGCGAAGCCGCCGCCGAGGTGGTCGTAGATGCCGCCGTCGGCCATGGCGTCGAGCGTCTTCCCGGCCATGAGTCGGGCCTGCCGATCGCCGCTCCGCACGTACTCGCGGAGGAGGAGTTCGATCGTCATCGAGGCCGGGAACTTGGGCGCGCCGCCCCAGCCGCCGTTGCGAGCGTCGAAGCTCGACGAGAGTGCTTCGCGCGCTTGGACAAGGCGGTCCGTAGCGTCGACGGCGGGTTGCGCGGCCTCAGCTTCCCCCAGGCCGGACGGCACCTGCTGGCCGGCGCGTATGTGCTCCGCGAGTCGCGTCGCCGTCGCCTCGACCTCGTCGCGCTGGTCCGCCCAGGCCTCAGCGATACGCGCCAGCAGCTGTCGGAACGAAGGCATGCCGTGGCGCGGCTCGTTGGGGAAGTAGGTGCCGCCGTAGAAGGGCCGGCCATCCGGCGTGAGGAACACGCTCATGGGCCAACCGCCCTGCCCGGTCATGGTCTGCACGGCAGCCATATAGATGGCATCGAGGTCGGGCCGCTCCTCGCGGTCGACCTTGATCGACACGAAATGCTCGTTGAGGTCGGCGGCAGTGGCCTCGTCCTCGAATGACTCGCGCTCCATGACGTGGCACCAGTGGCAGGCCGCGTATCCGATGCTCAGGAAGATGGGCCGCTCGAGCTCGCGCGCCCTCGAGAGGGCTGCCTCGCCCCAGGGGTACCAGTCCACCGGGTTGTGGGCATGCTGGAGCAGGTAGGGGCTGGTCTCGTCGGCCAGCCGATTCGTGTGCCGCGCACCGGGCGGTGGCGTGGGCATCGACCCATGGTAGGAGCGGCTCGCGATTCGCAATTCGCGATTCGCGATTCGACGGACGCGACCGACCGGCTCCTAACAGGAAACGGCAAGTCGACCGCCTTGCGAATCGCGAACAGCGAATCGCGAATCGCGTCTACTCCTCGAGTGCGAACACGGACACCTGTATCGCGGTGCCCTCTTCGATCTTCCCGTTCGCGGCGGGTCTCGTCGAGCTCACCCGACCGTCGTTCTCAGGATCGTCGGTGTCGACCTCGACGAAGGACCACGTGAAGTCGATCTGGGTGGTCTGTCGCAGGTTGGTCAGGATCTGATCCGCCTCCGCACGGGTGCGGCCCACCAGGTCGGGCATGGCGGTCTCGGGTGACAGCCCGGAGGACATCAAGAGCTCGATCGTGTTGCCCTGGTTGACCTGGCGGCCCGCTGGCGGGTTGGTCCCGATCGCGATATCGACGGGCTTGTCCGAGTTGACGACGGTGACGGTGAAGTTCAGGCCAGCGCTGTACAGCTCCTTGGTGGCCTCGTTGAGAGTCATACCTTCGACGTCCGGGATCGCGATGCGCATCGTCCGGTAGTAGGCCTCGGTTCCCGGCGGGTTCACGGGGAATTCCTCCACGGGGAGGTCGGCGGTGACCACCTGCATGAACTGCCGCCAGATCGGAGCCGGGACCGTGCCCCCGAACACCCGGGCGTAGAAGGTGTCGTGGATGGTCAGGTTGACCATCGCGATCTGCCGGTCCGGGAAGCCGACCCACACGGCTGTCGTGTACTGCGGTATGAACCCGACGAACCAGGCGTCGGTGAAGTTCTCGTGGGTGCCGGTCTTGCCGGCCATCGGTCTGCCGATGATGGCGTTACCGCCGGTGCCCTGGGTGATCGCTAGCTCCAGCGTGTTCACCACGGCCGCGGCCAGAGGCGGACTGAGGACCCGTTTCGGGCTCACCTCGTGCTGGTAGATGACATTGCCTTCATCGTCCTCGATGCGCTCGATCAGGTAGTTGTCGTACCGGTCGCCGAGGTTGGCGAGCGTCGAGAAGGCGGTCGCCATCTCGAGAGGGCTCACCGCCTGGGCGCCGAGCACGATGGCCGGGATCGGGAGCAGCGGGCTCCGGATGCCCATCCTCTGGGCGGCGTCGACGATCGCCTCGCCGCCCACTTGGATGGCCACCTGGCAGAACACCGTGTTGGTCGACGCGATGAGGGCCCTCTCCAACGAGCGAAGTCCCGCGCCGCCGCCCCCGGCGTTGGCGCATCTCCAGGGCTCCGTCCCGCCGAAGTCGAGCTTCTGGGGCGACGTCGCGTTCCAGAACGAGTTGAGGGTGATTCCCTGCTCCAGCGCCGCCACCGTACCGAAGGGCTTGAAGGCCGACCCCGGGTTGCGGCGACCCTTGGTCGCCAGGTCGTACTGGCGTTGTCCTGCCTCCACATCGGTACCGAAGTCGAGCCCGGAGGCCATGACGACGGTGGCGCCCGTCCGGTTGTCGACCATGGCGATCGCTCCGGTCGGTCCGTTCGAACCGGGCGGGAACCACTCCTGGAGGATCCGCCGCGCTTGCTCCTGGAGCCTGAAGTCGACCGTGGTGTACACCCGGAGGCCGCCGCCGCCGGTGCACTCGTCGTCGTCCGCCGGGCATCCGAACAGCGCTCGCTTGCGTTGCAGGAATGTCGACCCCAGCCCGTATCGGGGGTCGTTGAGGATGGTGTCGCGTGCGGCCATGAGGACCTGCGGAGCCGGGTCGTAGAACTCCTGGCGAGGGACGACGACGATCGGATCCTCCTTGGCCGCCTCGCCATCCTCCTCGGTGATGTAGCGGTCCAGCACCATGTTGTCGATGACGGCGTTACGGGCGCGTAGCGGGATGGTGCTGTCGCGTCGCAGGTCGTAGAGCGAGGGGTTGCGCACCGGAACCATCAAGGCGGCGGCCTCGGCGATGGTCAGCTGGCCGAGTTCTTTGCCGAAGTACTCCTGGGCGGCGGCGCGGATGCCGTAGGCGTTGTTCCCGAAGAACACCGAGTTCAGGTAGTGCTCGAGGATCAGCTCTTTGCTGTGCCGGCGCTCGAGTTCGATGGCGATGACCGCTTCCGCCACCTTGCGTCGCAGGGTGGGCTCGTTGCCGACGAAGTTGAGTTTGACCACCTGTTGCGTGATCGTCGACCCACCCTCGGTGGGGCCGCCGACGATGTCGCGTGCGAGGGCGCGGGCCACGGCGCGATAGTCGACTCCGCTGTGGGTCATGAAGTTGCGGTCTTCGGCCGACAGCGCGGCAGCGAGTACCAGCGTCGGGATGTCCTCGAATTCGACCGGCTGGCTGTTGCGCTCGGTCAGCTTGCCGAGCAGGACCCCGTCGGCCGTGTAGACCTCGGACAAGCGGGTCAGGTCGGGGAGGTCTAGCGCCATCGACCGGACGTCGGGAATCCATTGGGCGCGAAGGTCTAAGAGGGTGCCGTGGGCGGCGTTGGCGCCGAGGAACACGAACAGGCCCATCCAGGTGGCGGCGATGACCGCCATCCCGGTGAGGATTGCCGACGCGACCAATCCCTTACCCTCGCGTTCGAGGCGTTCGGCTTCTCTGATGGGTTTGTCCATGGGGTGCCCTGGGGGAGACGTCGCAGGGTGGGGTAGGGGGGTTCCCGGGTAGCATCCCGGCCGACTAGGGGAGTGTACCCATGGCCCAGGATTCTGAACCGGAACGGCAGACATCGAGCGGCATACCGATCGACCCCATCTACGGACCGGCGCACCTCGAGGGATGGAATGCCGAGGAGGCGCTCGGAGTTCCCGGCGCCTTCCCGTTCACCCGCGGTCCCTACCCCACCATGTATCGGGGTCGGTCGTGGACGATGCGCCAGTACGCCGGATTCGGCACCGCCGAGGCCACCAACGAGCGTTTCCGGGCGTTGCTCGATGCCGGCCAGACAGGGCTCTCGGTCGCGTTCGACCTCCCCACGCAGATGGGCCTCGATTCGGACGCCCCGGCGGCGGCGGGGGAGGTCGGCAGGGTGGGGGTGGCCATCGACTCCCTGGAGGACATGCGCCGCCTCTTCGCCGAGATCCCCCTTGGGGAGGTGTCCACCTCGATGACGATCAATGCCACCGCCGGCATCCTCTTGCTCCTGTACCAGCTGGTCGCCGAGGAGCAGGGGGTCGCTCCAGATGCGATCCGCGGGACTGTGCAGAACGACATCCTCAAGGAGTACGCGGCGCGCGGTACCTACATCTATCCACCGTCGCCGTCGATGCGCCTGGTGACCGACCTGTTCTCCTACTGCGCCACCGAGCTGCCGGCGTGGAACACCATCTCGATCAGCGGCTATCACATCCGCGAGGCGGGGGCCACCGCCGCCCAGGAGGTCGGCCTCACGCTGTCGAACGGTCTGGCGTATGTCGACGCCGCCTTCGCCGCCGGCCTCGACATCGACGACTTCGCGCCGCGGCTGTCGTTCTTCTGGAACGGCCACAACCACCTGTTCGAGGAGGTGGCCAAGTACCGGGCGGCCCGTCGCATCTGGGCTCACGAGATGCGCCGCCTCGGTGCGCAGCACGACGACTCCCTCAAGATGCGTTTCCACACGCAAACCGCGGGCAGCACCCTCACCGCGCAGCAGCCGGAGAACAACATCGTGCGCACCACCATCCAGGCGCTCGGTGCCGTTCTCGGTGGCACCCAATCGCTGCACACCAACGCCTTCGACGAGGCGCTTGGTCTCCCTACCGATGACTCGGCGCTGATCGCCCTGCGCACCCAGCAGATCCTCGCTCACGAGTCGGGAGTGGCCGACACGGCAGATCCTCTCGCCGGGTCCTACTTCGTCGAGTCGCTCACCAATGCGGTGGAAGCAGCGGCACGGCGGGTGATGGGGGCCGTTGCCGATGCCGGCGGTGCGGTGGCGGCGATAGAGGCGGGTGTCGTGCAGGGGATGATCGAGGACTCGGCCTACACGCATGCCCGTCGGGTGGAGTCGGGGGAGACCGTGGTTGTCGGGGTCAACCGGTTCGTCTCCGAAGGCGCCTCCATTCCGGAGATGCTGGGGATGGCCCCGGAGTCGGAGGCTCGCCAGGCGGCGCGACTGGCGTCGTGGCGGGCAGCCCGCGACGGCACTGCCCTCGAGGTGGCGCTCGCCGAGGTCGAGGAGGCGGCGGCTGGTACCGCCAATCTGCTCTATCCGATGAAGCAGGCGCTGGCCCTCGGTGCGACGGTGGGGGAGGTCTCAGCCACGCTCGTCGACGTCTTCGGGAGGCACGAACCGGGGCGGGGATGAGGGCTTTGTCTCCCGTCTCCCGCCCCCCGTCTCCCGTCTCTCGTCTCTCGTCTCCCGTCTCCCGTCAGAACCGATTGCGACGGGTGTCGGGTGTCGGGTGACTGGCGACGGCCCTACTACCGTCCCGCTGAATGAGTGACGCCACGGACCGCGGTTCTGAATGAGTGACGCCCCGGGACCGCGGTTCGTCGTCGTCGGCGGTGGCCCGGCGGGCGTGAGCGCGGCCACCATCGCCGCCTCTCTGGGAGCCGAGGTGACCGTCGTCGAGGCGTCGGTCGTCGGTGGTGCCGCCCATCTCTGGGATTGCATCCCCTCGAAGGCGATGGTGGCATCGTCGATGCGTCTCGACTCCCTGCGCTCTGCGGTGCGGCTCGGTATCGACGGGGTGGGCGATCCGGAGGTGGACATGAAGGCCATGTCGACCAGGGCGGATGCCCTGTCCGATCGCCTGTCGGCGTCGACCACTGACCTGCTCGAGGCCCAGGACGTGCGGATCCTCCGCGGGTACGGCCGGTTCACCGGCACGCATGATCTGGCCGTGGCTCTGGAGGACGGCGAGGAGGCCGTCGAGTTCGACTTCGCCCTCGTCTCGACGGGGTCCCGACCGTGGGTACCCGACTGGGCCGAAGTAGACGGTGAGCGGATTCTCACCACCCGGCACGCCTACCACCTCGACGCAGTGCCGGAGCACATGGTGATCATCGGCTCCGGGGTCACCGGTGTCGAGTTCGTCCACATCTTCGCCAGCATGGGCTCGCAGGTGACCCTGCTGGTGAGCCGTCACCATGTACTCCCGCACCGGGACCCCGAGGTCGCCGCGGCCCTGGAGGAGGACTTCCTCGGCCGCGGCGTCGTCCTGCTCAAGGGCGCGCGCGCCGACTCGGCGCGCCGTAGCGACGACGGGGTCGTGGTCACCGTCGAGGACGGGCGCCGGGTGGTCGGCAGCCATGTCCTGCTCGCCGTGGGCTCGGAGCCGAACACCGAACGGCTGGGTCTCGACACCGCCGGCATCGAGGTCGACGATCGAGGCTTCGTCGTGGTCGATGAGTTCCAGCGGACCAGTGTTCCTCACATCTACGCCGCCGGCGATGTCACCGGCCAGATGCCCCTGTCGTCGGTGGCGACGATGCAGGGCCGCAAGATCGCCGGGCATCTGATGGGGGACCAGGTCAAGCCGCTCGACTACTCGAAGGTTTCGGAGGCGATCTTCACCGAACCCGAGATCGCCTCGGTCGGTCTCGAAGAGGTCGATGCCCGCGCCGAGGGGCGCAAGGTGCGCATCACCAAGGTCCCCTTCGCCGCCAACCCCCGGGCGCTGATCCAAGGTAACCCGACCGGCTTCGCCAAGGTGGTGTCCGATCCCGCCACCCATGTCGTTCTCGGCGGGACCATCGTCGGTCACCATGCCTCCGAGTTGATCGGCATCCTCGCTCTCGCCGTCCAGGCAGGCATTCGGGTGGACGTGCTGGTGGAGACGCTGATGGTCCACCCGTCCCTCACCGAGAGCCTCGCCGATGCGGCCGACTGACCGAGCAGGCTCGGTTCTCCAGTCACCGGTCGGATCGCCCGAACGCTGGTGCTCGGTCAGTTCGCGGAGTCTGACGGGCGACGATCGACGGGCGACG
>DATKBG010000210.1:0-3641 GCA_035514255.1 Acidimicrobiia bacterium | reverse complement strand
TGATCGGGATCATGGGTCTCGCCGCCAGCGGGCGTGACTCCGCCCCACTCGTGCTGCTGCACGACCCCGCGCACCCTGACCTCCCATGCCCCTGGTGCCGCCACCAGACGCACGAGGACGACACGGCGTGCGTCGGCTGTGGCCGCCGCTTCGGCTGACACCCCCTAACGCACTGGTGCCTCCCGATCGGGAGGCACCAGTCATTCACGAGCGTCGCCGACTACTTGTCGGTTCCCCGCTTGAAAATTCTCGAGAAGATGCCGCCCTTCTTGTCGACAGACTTCGTGGCATCCGCCTCCTTGGAGGTGGCCTTGGACGACGCTCGCTGCTGCGAAGCCCGCCTGGCTGCGTCGGCCCTTTCCTGAGCCGCCTTGGCCCGAGCGTCGGAGGCAGCCATCGCGTCCTTCGCCTGGGAGAGCGACGACGACGCCTTGGCGGCGGCCGCCTCGAAGGCACCATTGGTCTTGGGTCCCACGATGCCGTCGACCTGGAGATCGTGCATCTCCTGGAACCGTCGCACCGCGTCCTCGGTCTTCGGACCGAACAGGCCGTCGACCGGTCCTGGATTGATCTTGTTGGCGAGCAGCTTGCGCTGGAGGTCTTCGACCTCTGCTCCGCTCGATCCTCGTTTCAGCATCCGGGTCCTCCGTCCTCGGTAGACCCCCAAGCCTCGGCCTCGACACATCCCGAGGCCTAAGGCGGTGCGCGAAAAGGCTCGCCCCGGGATCAGGTTCGGCTTATGGCAAGCCGAACCTGATGAAGCCAGCGATCTATTCGCGCACCCCCTAAGCCACCGTCACCATGACCCTGTGGTGACCGCTGGCCCCGTTGGGTGCCGGAGACCGACGCTCATCGGTTTGGACCATCCCGTTTGCATCGGTGGCCCGCACCTCCAGCCGGTGTCCCCCGCTTGCAAGATCGACGGCAGTCCGCCACTGCACCCAGGCCGTGTCAGCAAGGGGAATGCTCGTCTCGGTGGCGAGCCACGGGCCGTCATCGATTCGTATCTCGACGGCGTCGATCCCGATCGTCGGCGCCCAGGCCACACCGGCGACAGTGACGGTCCCGGCGGCGACACGCTCGCCTCTGCGAGGGGTGTCGATCCGCGACTGCAGCTTGATCGGACCCTCCTTGGACCAGCCCCGTGGAATCCAGTAGGCATCGAACGACTCCCAGAGGGTGAGCTCGAGCTCCGCCAGCCACTTGGTCGCCGACACGTAGCCGTACAGGCCGGGGACGATGAGACGAGCCGGATACCCGTGGCGGCGCGGGAGCGGCTCCCCGTTCATGTACAGCGCGATCATCGCTTCGCGGTCGTCGAAAGCGGCTTCGGTCGGGAATCCGGCGGTCCACCCGTCCACGGAGCGACCGACCAGCTGAGTCGCCTCCGGCCGGACCCCGGCCCGGTCGAGCACCTCGGAGAGCCGCGGGCCGGTCCACAAGGCGTTGCCCACCAGATCGCCGCCGACCTCGTTGGAGACGCAAGCGATCGTGACGTACCGGTCGATGTGGTCCATCGCCAGTAGGTCCTCGTAAGTGAGCGCCACATCCCGATCGACGAGACCGCGCACCCGCATCTCCCAGTTGGTCGCGTCCACCCGCGGGACCACCAGGGCGGTGTCGATCCGGTAGAAGTCGATCCCCTCATCGGGCAGGACGATCGGGGTCAGACCGGCCTCGCCGAAGTCGTGGCCATCGGCGATGAGCGCCGACCGGGGCGTCGTCGTCACCGGAGGCACCCCGACCGGGGTCGGCACCACGGCACGACCGAGTAGCGACCGCCCGAACCCACCGGCCACAGCGGCGAAGGCGACCCCTGCCCCTGCCACCGCCACGAACCGACGACGCGTCGGGTCGGCGACGACTCCGTCCGTGGGCGCATCGGGCTCCGCGGCGGCACCGAGAAGCACCCGCAACGACCAGATGCCGGCGCCGGCGGCAACGACTCCGCCGATCAGCGTCCCCGCCGGCGAGATCAGTGGCTCACCGAGACCGGCCACGATGCCCAACAGAGCGAAGCCGACGAACACGGCGGCACCGGCGGCGAACCGGCGAACGGCGAGTCGACCGGCGAACCAGCCGATGACCAGAGCGACGATGCCGGTGCCGATCCCCAGGACGAGTTTGTCGGCGGTGCCGAACACGCGGATCGCCCACTTGGTGACCCCGGAGGGAGAGGCGGCGACCACCCAGGCGCCGATCGCCGAGAGCGGCGATGGGACACCGTCGAAGATGCCAGCGAGCAGTTCCCCCACCCCGAGGGCTACCGCAGTGGCGACGGTGCCTGAGAGTCCGGCCCGTCGCGGCATGACCGTCATGCGCCTAGTACAGCAGGCCTTAGGAAGAAGGCAGGAGGCAGAAGGCAGAAGTACCAAATACCAAGTACCAAGTACTCCTCGCCTCTTTACCCCCAGCCGAGGTCGTGGAGTCGCTCATCGTCAATGCCCAGGTGGTGGGCGACCTCGTGCAGGACGGTGCGGCGGATCTGCTTGCGCAGCCGGGCCGGCGTCAGCCGCATCGCCAGGTGGGGTCCCATGAAGATCGAGATCCGGTCCGGCAGCACGCCGGTGTAGTGGCTCCCCCGATCGAGCAGTGACACCCCCTCGTACAACCCGAGGAGGCTGCGGCCCTCGGCGACTGCCTCCTGGTCGGGGCTTGGCCACTCCTCCACCACTACGTGCAGGTTGTTCACGACCTCACGCACCCACTCGGGCAGCTCGGCGAGGGCCTCGTCGACGATCTTCTCGAACTCGGCGATGTTCACCCGGTCGAGGATACGGCCGTCACCGGCAACGGCAGCCGACGAGAATCAACCCATGCCCGAGATCACCGTCGTGCCCGCCACCGCGGATCGCTACGAGGACGTGTGCTCGATCCTGCCCACCTCCGGCGGGTGGGGCTGCACCTGCCAGTACTACCGCCTCTCGGCGGGCGACTTCTCCAGGTCGACGATGGAGGGACGGCTCTCTGCTCTGGAGGCCCAGATGGTGGAGCCACCGGCACCCGGCATCATCGCCTACGCCGACGGTGTGCCGGTGGGCTGGTGCGCCTTTGCGCCGCGCACCGAGTACGAGCGGCTGATGCGGTCGCGCACCATCCCCTTCGTCGACGACGTACCCGTGTGGTCGGTGGTCTGCTTTGTGGTCAAGACGGGCCACCGCCGCCAGGGCATCAGCAAGGCCCTGCTGGCGGGTGCCGTCGAGTACGCCCGCTCCCAAGGTGCCCCGGCGCTGGAGGCGTATCCCATCGACCCGGCCGGCGAACGGGTGAGTACGGCCTTTCTCTTCGTTGGGACGGTGCGCACCTTCGAGGAGGCCGGGTTCAGCAAGGTGGTCGAAACCGACGCCAGAAGCGCCCGACTCCCCCGCTGGCTGATGCGTCTCGACCTCACCGGGTAGACCCACACGCCACCGCTACAATCCGCCGCCGTTGGGGCGCTTAGCTCAGCGGGAGAGCGCTGCCTTCACACGGCAGAGGTCACTGGTTCAATCCCAGTAGCGCCCACCACGTCCTGCAGTTCAAGCATTCTCATTTGGGGCGTGGGGGCCGTCCGCCGACTCGCTTACGCTCCAGTACAGGACCATCGGCTCCCCCTGCTCATTCGAGAACACGCGGTGTGACTGGTGAATTTGCGACGCCAC
>DATKBG010000209.1:0-4320 GCA_035514255.1 Acidimicrobiia bacterium | reverse complement strand
GTCACGTGTCGCCCGATGGCGACGCCTTGGGGTCGGCGCTGGCGCTGGCTCACGCCGCCCGTGCCGCCGGCAAGGAGGCGGTGGTCTCATTCGGATCCCCGTTCGCCATCGCCGAGTCGCTCGCCTTCCTCGACATGGACCCGGTGGTCCCGCCGGACGAGTTCCCGGAGGCACCCGAGTGCATGGTGGTGTTCGATTGCGGTTCGGCGGATCGTCTCGCCGAACTGGGGTCGCCGGCGTCCGACGCAAAGATCCTGATCGTCGTCGACCACCACGTCACCAACACTGGCTTCGGCGACATCCAGATCATCGACCCGAAGGCGGCGGCCTCGGCCCAACTGGCAGCGCTCCTACTCGACGCCCTGGGCTGGGAGATCGACGCCCGGGTCGCCCAGTGCCTGCTCACCGGGCTGGTCACCGACACCGGCCGGTTCCAGTACTCGGCGACCACCGGTGACGTGATGCGACTCGCCGGTCGCCTTATCGACGCCGGTGCCGTCCCCGAGGTGATCGGGCAGCAGGTCTATGAGTCGGTGCCGTTCGGCTATCTGAGCGCCTCGGCCGCCGTCCTGAGCCGGGCGGTCCTCGACGAGGAGCTGTCATTCATCTGGTCCCAACTCGACCTCGCCGACATGAAGGCCGCCGACCTGGAACCCCACGCCGTCGATGGGCTCATCGACGATCTACGAATCGCCCGAGAGGCTGAGGTGGCGCTGTTGCTCAAGGAGACCGATACCGGCTGGAAGGGGAGCATGCGCTCGCGGGGCGCCGTCGACGTCGGGTCGATCGCCGCCTCGTTCGGCGGAGGTGGTCACCACAACGCCGCCGGCTTCACCACGGAGGGGCCCCCGGAGGAGATCGTCGAGACCGTCCAGGCTGCGCTGCGTGGCTGAGGGGTTCCTCCTCGTTGACAAGGACCGCGGATGGACGTCGCACGACGTCGTCGCCAAGACTCGCGGCATCCTGGGTGAGCGGCGGATCGGACACGCCGGAACGCTGGACCCGATGGCCACCGGCCTGCTGGTCCTCGGCGTGGGCCGGGCGACTCGCCTGCTGCGTTTCGTCCAGGAGCAGCCGAAGGTGTACGAGGCGACGGCCATGTTCGGGGTTTCCACCGACACCCTCGACGCCGATGGGGCGGTGTTGTGGCGCGAGGAGATGGAGGTCGACGAGGACGACGTCATCGCGGTGCTGCCGCGGTTCACCGGCCCGATCCTCCAGGTCCCGCCGATGGTGTCGGCGCTCAAGGTGGACGGCCGTCGCCTCTACGAACTCGCCAGAGAGGGCGTCGAGGTGGAACGCGAGGCCCGTCCGGTCGAGATCTTCGAGCTGGAGGTCACCGACTTTGCCCCCGGCCCGTATCCGGAGGTGTCGTTTCGGGTCCGGTGCAGTAGTGGCACCTACATCCGCACCCTGGCGGACGACATCGCCTCCGCCCTCGGGGGCCGTGCCCACCTGACCGAGCTTTGTCGCACCGCCATCGGAAGCCTCCAGATCGAGGCCGCATCGAGGATCGATCAGCTGGCAGAAGCGGGACCCGACGCCGCCGACCAGGTCATCCCGATGGCGGAGGGGTTGCGCGACCTGCGTCGGGTGATCGCGACGGACGAGGTCGCCGTCGCCGTCGGCCACGGTTCGGTGTTTGCCGCCGGTGGCCTCGGCATTACCGAGGCTGGCTCCTATGCCGTAGTGAATGATGCCGGGACGCTGCTCGCCGTATACGAGTCCGACGGGCGCCGGGCCAAGCCGGCGGCGGTACTGGCATGAGGGTGCTGTCCGGATCGCCGGTCGACTGGCATCCCGGTGATGAGCGTCGGGCCGTTGCGATCGGCGTGTTCGACGGTGTCCATCGGGGGCATCAGGCGGTGCTGTCGGCGATGGTCGAGGCCGCGACCGGGGCGGGTCTGGTCGCGGCCGTGCTGACCTTCGATCCGCATCCTCGGTCCGTGGTCGCTCCGCAACGGGCACCGCGGCTGCTCACCACCGTCGGGCAGCGGGTCGGGCTGCTCGGCGACCTCGGTGTCGAGGTGGTCGCGGTGGCACCGTTCGACGATCGGGTGCGACTCTTGGCTCCGGAGGCCTTCGCCACCGAATTACTGGTGGACGGGCTCGGAGCGGTGTCGGTGACCGTCGGTTCCGACTTTCGCTTCGGCAATGACAGGACGGGGGACGCTGGCACCCTCGAGCAACTCGGTGAGTCGCTGGGCTTTGCCGTGTCGGTGGTGTCGCTGGTCGGTGGCGACGAACCGGTGTCGTCGTCACAGATCCGCCGCCTGGTCGCCGATGGTGAGGTGACGGCCGCCGCTGACGCCCTCGGCCGCCCCCACGAAGTTGTGGGACGGGTGGTTCCGGGTGACGGGCGTGGCCGGGGGATCGGTGTGCCCACCGCCAACATCGACTTGCCTCCGATGCTGGCCGTTCCCGGCCGGGGCGTGTACGCGGTAACCGCCTCCACCGACGGGCTCGAGTGGCTTCCCGGCGTGGCCAACATCGGGGTTCGCCCCACCTTTGGGGGGGACGCCGAGCGCCTCGAGGTGCACCTGCTCGACACGGATCTCGATCTGTACGGACGGGAGTTGAGGGTGCGGTTCATCGCTCGCATTCGAGAGGAGCGCACCTTCGACGGGGTGGAGCTTCTGGTCGCACAGATCCGTGACGACGTGGAAGCCGCCCGGTCGTTGCTCGCCTGATCAGGGGAGTTGCAGGTGCGCGCGGTCGAGCGGCCCGCGGCGGTGTGACGCCGATGCGGATGACAGCGAGCACGCACCGGGCGACCACATCTCGGCGTTGATGCACGCCGCCGCCGTCGGGCTGCGTCGTACCGATCGGTGTGCCCGGGCGATTCGCACCGGGGCGAAAATCCCCATGCCGAGGAGCGCTGCCAGCGGCCCAGGCCCGTCGTCGGCGACGTCGACGACACGCAGCCCGTCGGGACGCGCCGTCCCCAGGTTGGTCACCCCTGCTTTCGGGTTCTGAATGACGACGACCTCGACCCCGGAGGGCATCCCGAGGTCGACGCGGGTGTCGACGCACTCGAATCGCATGACCAGGCACTCGATCGGGTCGTATCCTCCATCGTTGGGGATGTCGCTGATCACCCGCCCGGCACTCTGGAGCCAGCCGGACAGACCATGAGCGATCGGCGGGTCGAGGAGGGCGGCGCCGATGACGGCATCGTTTGGTCCCTCCAGCCCCCGATCCCACCGGGCCACCAGCTCGGCCATCGAGGCACCGCCTTTGCTGAACGCCACGACGTAGATCGACTCCCCGCGGGCCGACACCTCGGCCAGGAAGTCGTTGAGGGTCAGCGCGGTCAGATCGGCGGGGGCGAGCCGGGCAGCCCAGGCATGGTCGTCGACCGGCACCACCCAGCGGTAGTCGAAGTGGTGGACGCTGGCCGGGTCGAGACCGAGCATGGCGACCATCTCGTGGAACACCCGTGAGGCGTGGGCGTCGCCGTGACCCGGGACGAACACCACCTGGAGCCCGGGTGGCGATGACAGCCGCAGGGCGTCGCCGGGACTCACCTCGCCGCTGAAGCGCACCATGTCGGCCACGCTGCGTCGCTGCCCGCCGGTGCCGAGCAGCCCGGCGGATGCGAGCAGGGTGCTGGCGGCGGCCAGGATCGCCGGGATCAGATCGATCATCTTCGACCCCACCGGCGGGGGCTGCGCCTGGACGATCGGTGGAGGCGGGCCGATCACGGTTCCAGGGGTCCCGGTTGGCGGATCGGTGAACATCAGCCCCAGTCCGCTACCGAGTGCGATGGTGAGGATCCCGACCCCGAGCACGGCTACGCCCCTTCAGGGGGGTGCGGGGTGGCCACCGTGCCCCAACCCACACCCCGATTCAAGGGTGCCGTGGGATGATCACGGGATGAGGGACATCGCCTGTCCGGAGTGCGGGGAGCAGGAGCTGCTCACCGGGATTCGCCGCGACGACGCCATCGCCGTCGAGTGTGGCGCGTGCGGGGCCGCCTGGACTCGGGACACCACAATGAAGTGCGGCCTCTGCGGTTCCGAGCGCGTCGCCTACGCCCCGAAGCCACTGTGGGAGCGTGGTCGGGGGGAGCAGCGCACCCCGGCGGGGCGGATCGACTCCTATTCCTGCTCCGACTGCGGCGGCTACGACGTCACCTCGGCTAACCCGAGGTCCCGCCAATAGGTGCGTAGGCCTCGGTATCCTCGGAGTGGCGCGCCGTACTGGCTTCGCCTAATTGGCCGTACGGAGTCCTTGTGTCGCAATCAGCCCAGAACCTCGCCGCCGAAGTGGCGCGTCGCCGCAGCTTCGCCATCATTTCGCACCCCGACGCCGGTAAGA